>NZ_JADDRH010000021.1:0-92631 GCF_044904505.1 Pseudomonas sp. 3HC3 | reverse complement strand
TCCGACTTTTCAGTTTCGGAAAGGGTAATGACGGTTGCTGGCCGGCCCATGTCGATGCCCTTGGAGAGTTGGCTTCTACAGAGCCTAGCTCAGATTCTCGGCGGTATTTGTGAAACACCACACTAGGGCTTTTATTGATGGCAATCATTATTGCCACTTCAGCCGATCAGTGGCAAAAATTTACTTCTGCGCCCTGGCTCACGATAGGGTTAGGAATCGTCGCCTCTCTATGCACCGTAGTAGGAGCGCTGGCGCTTTCAAAAGCTTTCGCTATTGGCAAGACAGCAATCGTGGCGCCCCTGGTCACTTCGTATGGTGTTTTTACAACGCTGTTGGCATGGCTGGGTGGTGACGCCCTCTCCGCTTGGGAGGTGGTCGGTATCCTTGTCTGCTTTTTCGGCGTTCTGTTGGCCTGCCGCAGCGATAATGGTGGTGGTTTCGATCGTAAGGTTACCAGTGTGATGTCTGTGTGGTTTGCTTTGTTGGCGGCCATGCTTTACGGCATCAGCTTCTGGATTCAGGGGAAGTTTACCTTGCCGGCGCTGGGGCCGGTGAACATGCTGGCGCTAGGGTATGCGGTGGGGGTCATGTTCTTGATCCGTGAAGCCGTCAGGTTCCTGCGGGACCATACGACAATAATGCTGAAGACCTATGGCTCACTGTGCGGGGCCAGTCTTTTCAACTTGGGAGGGTTTTCTGCGTTTTCTTGGGGGGCTCTAAATGGCTCGGTGTCCGTTGTCACCGTCATCAGCACGTTATCGGGTGGTATCGCCGCGATCCTGGGGTACTTCTTTTTTCGCGAGCGGCTATCAGTTATCCAGATCGGTGGTGTTAGCCTAGTGTTGTCAGGGGCTTTGCTGCTGCACCTGTATGGGTGACATTTTCTTCGGTATATAAATTGTAGATTTTTGGGGGAATGTGCCAATGGCGTATTTCTTCGCCGTGGGCCTGTAGATATGAGTCATCATATTAATGGACTGTCAAATCTATCCTCGTCCACAAATGGATTCAGCTCCACAATCAAAAAGCCTTGGCACTTCAGCTGCGCTCCTCCCGCCGCATCCTCAGATGCTCGGCGCTGAAACGCATGCTCAGTCCTCCACTATTAGCCCTGCTAAGTGAGCGGTGGTCAGGAAGCGTGACTGGGCAGCGCAGCAAACTGCTGTTTTTCGCATTGAGGGCTGCCCAGTTTTCTAACAGTTAAAGAAACTGCTCGGCATAGTGACAAGCCACCTGCCGCGTACTCACCTGCCTCAGCGCCGGCACCTCCTTGGCACACCGCTCGGTCGCATGCGGGCAGCGTTTGTGGAATGCACACCCATCCGGCGGGTTCAGCGGGTTGGGCAGCTCTCCGGCGATGCGAATCTTCGGCTTCAACGGGTCTGGATGAATCGCCGGTGTCGCCGACAGCAACGCCTGGGTATACGGGTGCAGCGGCTTCGCGTAGATGTCCTCCTTCGGCCCCATCTCCGCCGGCCGCCCCAGGTACATCACCAGTACCTGATCCGCCACATGCCGTACCACCGCCAGGTTGTGCGAGATGAACACGTAGGCGGTGTTGAACTCCTTCTGCAGATCCATGAACAAGTTCAGCACCTGCGCCTGAATCGACACGTCCAGCGCCGAGGTTGGCTCGTCCGCCACCAGCACTTTCGGCTGCAGCATCATCGCCCGTGCCAGGGCAATGCGCTGGCGCTGGCCGCCGGAAAACATGTGCGGGTAGCGCTGATAGTGCTCGGGGCGCAGGCCGACCTGCTCCATCATCTTCTGCACCTTGTCGCGGCGCTCGGCCTTGCTCAGCGAAGTGTTGATCAACAGCGGTTCGGCCAGTTGGTCGCCGATCTTCTGCCGTGGGTTGAGCGAGGCATAGGGGCTCTGGAACACCATCTGCACATCGCGGCGCAGTTGCTTGCGCTCTGCTTTGCTGGCGCCCTTCACCTCGGTGCCGGCTATTTGCAGCGAGCCGGACGAAGGCTCTTCGATCAGGGTCAGGGCGCGGGCCAGGGTCGACTTGCCACAGCCGGACTCGCCGACCACGGCCAGGGTCTTGCCGGCCTCCAGTTCGAACGACACGCCATTGAGCGCGCGCACCAGCGCGTGGCCCTTGAACAGCCCGCGGGACACTTCGTAATGCCGGGTCAGCTCCCGTGCGGTAAGTACGACGGCCATCACGCCACCTCCTGATTTAGCGGGTAGAAGCAACGCACCAGGCTGTGGGCCTGTGGGTCGAGGGGCGGGCGCTGGCGCCGGCAATTGTCCTGTACATAGGGGCAGCGTGGTGACAGCAGGCAGCCGACCGGGCGGTCGTAGCGGCCGGGGACGATGCCAGGCAGTGTGGCCAGGCGCTCGGCGCCAATGCTGTGCTCGGGGATCGCGGCGAGCAGGGCTTCGCTGTAAGGGTGGGCGGGCACATCGAACAGTTCTGGCACCTGGCCGACTTCCACGGCTTGGCCGGCGTACATCACGCACACCCGCCTGGCGGTTTCGGCAACCACGGCGAGGTCGTGGGTGATCAGGATGAGCGCCATGTTGCGCTCCTTCTGCAGGTTGACCAGCAGTTCCATGATCTGTGCCTGGATGGTCACGTCGAGGGCCGTGGTCGGTTCGTCGGCGATCAGCAGCTTGGGCTCGCCGGCAATGGCCATGGCAATCGCCACACGTTGGCTCATGCCGCCTGACAGCTGGTGCGGGTAAGCGTCCAGGCGGCTTTCTGCGGCCGGGATCTCGACCTTCTTCAAGAGCTCCAGAGCACGCTGGCGGGCAGCCTTGCCCTTAAGGCCTAAGTGCTGGCGCAGCACTTCCTCGATCTGGAAGCCCACGGTGTAGCTGGGGTTGAGCGCGGTCATCGGGTCCTGGAAGACCATGGCGATGTCCTTGCCCACCACCTTGCGCCGCTGACGGCCGCTGAGCTTGAGCATATCAGTGCCGTCGAAGGTCAGTGAGTCGGCGGTGATGCGCCCGGGAGCGTCGATCAGGCCCATCAGGGCCATCATGGTGACCGACTTGCCCGAGCCGGACTCGCCGACGATGGCCAGGATCTCGCCAGCGTCCACTTTCAGGTCCAGGCCGTCTACCACCGGTACTGCATTGGCGTCGCCGAAGCGCACGTTCAGGTTGTTGATCTGCAACAGTGACATGGCGTTCTCCTCAGGCGGCGTTCTTGAGTTTCGGGTCCAGCGCATCGCGCAGGCCGTCGCCCATCAGGTTGATTGCCAGCACACTGAGCAGAATGGTCAGGCCAGGCAGGCTCACTACCCACCAGGCGCGCTCGATGTAGTCTCGGGCCGAAGCCAGCATGGTGCCCCACTCGGGGGTTGGCGGCTGTACGCCGAGGCCCAGGAAACCCAGTGCGGCGGCGTCAAGGATGGCCGAGGAGAAGCTGAGGGTGGCCTGCACGATCAGCGGGGCCATGCAGTTGGGCAGCACGGTGACGAACATCAGCCGTGGCAGGCCGGCACCGGCCAGGCGTGCGGCGGTGACGTAGTCGCGGTTGAGTTCACCCATCACCGCGGCGCGGGTCAGGCGCACATAAGAGGGCAGCGAGACGATGGCGATGGCGATCACGGTGTTGATCAGGCCAGGGCCGAGGATGGCGACGATGGCCACGGCCAGCAACAGCGACGGTAAGGCCAGCATCACGTCCATCAGGCGCATGATCGACGGGCCGAGCAACTGCGGGAAAAAGCCGGCCAGCAGCCCAAGGAGAATGCCCGGGATCAGTGACATCACCACTGACGACAGGCCGATCAGCAGCGACAGCCGTGCACCTTGAATCAGCCGCGAAAGCAGATCACGGCCCAGTTCGTCGGTGCCCAGAATGAACTGCCAGGTGCCGCCTTCCAGCCACACCGGCGGGGTCAGCAGGAAGTCGCGGTACTGCTCGCTCGGGTCATGTGGGGCGACCCAAGGCGCGAACAGTGCGCAGAACACTACCAGGCACATGAAGGCCAGGCCCATTACCGCGCCCTTGTTGCGCGCGAAGGCTTGCCAGAATTCTTTGTACGGGGAGGGGTAAAGCAGGCTCTGGTCCACCGGGCTGGCCGGCGACACGGATTTTGGAATCGGGCTAGTCATGGCAAAGGCCTCAGCGCTGATGACGGATGCGTGGGTTGGCCAGGCCGTAGAGGATGTCCACGACGAAGTTGACCAGAATCACCAGGCAGGCGATCAACAGGATGCCGTTCTGGACCACGGGGTAGTCACGGGCACCGATGGCTTCGATCAGCCATTTGCCGATGCCCGGCCAGGAAAAGATGGTTTCGGTCAGCACCGCACCGGCCAGCAGCGTGCCGACCTGCAGGCCGAACACGGTCAGCACCGGGATCAGCGCATTGCGCAGGCCATGCACGAACACCACTCGGGCCGGCGACAGGCCTTTGGCGCGGGCGGTGCGGATGTAGTCCTCACGCAGCACTTCGAGCATCGACGAGCGGGTCATGCGGGCGATCACTGCCAACGGGATGGTACCGAGCACGATGGCCGGCAGGATCAGGTGCATCACTGCGTCCTTGAACGCGCCTTCTTCATCGCTGAGCAGGGTATCGATGAGCATGAAGCCGGTTTTCGGCTCGATGTCGTAGAGCAGGTTGATACGCCCGGATACCGGGGTCCAGCCCAGGCTTACGGAGAAGAACATGATCAGGATCAGGCCCCACCAGAAAATCGGCATTGAGTAGCCGGCCAGTGATATGCCCATGACACCGTGGTCGAACAATGAACCGCGCTTGAGTGCAGCGATTACCCCGGCCAGCAGGCCGACGATGCCGGCGAACAGCAGGGCGGCGAAGGCCAGTTCAAGGGTGGCCGGGAACAGGGTGAGGAACTCGCGCCACACGCTTTCGCGGGTGCGCAGCGATTCGCCAAGGTCACCCTGGGCAAGTTTGCCGACGTAGTCCAGGTACTGGACCGGCAGTGGCTTGTTCAGGCCCAGGCGTTCCATGGCCTGGGCATGCATTTCGGGGTCGACCCTGCGCTCGCCCATCATCACTTCCACCGGGTCGCCGGGGATCAGGCGTATGAGCGCGAAAGTCAGCAAGGTGATGCCGAAAAAGGTCGGTATCAGCAGGCCAAGGCGCCGGGCAATAAAACTCAACATTGTCGGGGTTACCTCATCAGGCCGTGGGGCGATCAGCCCGCTACGGCAGTGCCGCCGGTCCCCGTGTGGGGTGCCGGCGGTCGTTGTTGTTCTACTTCACCTTGGTCGTGGCGAAGTTATTGTTGGTCAGAGGGCTGATCACGTAGCCCTCCACGTTGTCACGCATGGCCGTGAACACCTTGGGGTGGGCCATGCTGATCCAGGGTTGGTCGTCATCGTACACTTTCAATGCCTCGCTATAGAGCCTTGCGCGCTCGTCGTTGTCGATCACCTCGCGGGCACGGGTGATCAGCTCCTGGAATTTCGAGTTGCACCAGCGCGCGTAGTTCTCACCGTTCTTGGCCGCCTCGCAACTGAGCAGCGGGCCAAGGAAATTGTCCGGGTCGCCGTTGTCGCCTGCCCAGCCGGTTGACACCAGGTCGGCTTCGCCCTGCTTGGCGCGGCGTAGCATCTCGGCCCATTCCATTACGCGGATATCCAGCTTCAGGCCGATCTGCTTGAGGTCGGCTTGCAGCATTTCGGCGGACAGGCGCGGGTTGGGGTTGGTCATGCCGCCGCCGTTGCGGGTGAACAGGGTGATTACCGTGCCCTCGGGTACACCGGCCTGCCTGAGCAGGGCGCGGGCTTTATCGAGGTCGCGCGGTGGGTTCTGGTTGTGGGTGTTGTAGCCGATCATGGTGGGTGGGTAAGGGTTTACACCCACCAGTGCGTTGCCTTTGCCAAACAGTTGGTCAACATGGGTCTGGCGGTCGAAGGCCATGTTGATGGCTTTACGTACACGCACGTCGTTGAGGTATTTGTGCTGGGTATTCATGGCGATATAACCGGTGACCAACGCTTCGGTCTCTGCGACCTTGAGGTTGGCGTCGGCTTTTATCGACGGCACGTCCTCAGGTTTGGGGTACAACGCCACCTGGCACTCGTTGGCGCGCAGTTTCTGCAGGCGCACGTTGCTATCGGTAGCGATGGCGAATATCAGGGCGTCGGCTGACGGCTTGCCGCGAAAGTAATCCGGGTTAGGTTTGAAGCGGACCTGCGCATCCTTGTTGTAGCGCTGGAAGATGAACGGGCCGGTGCCGATCGGCTTGCTGTTCAGCTCTGCGGTCTTGCCGGCCTTGAGCAACTGGTCGCCGTATTCGGCGGAGTAGATCGAGGTGAACCCCATCGCCATGTCCCGCAGGAACGGCGCTTCCGGGCGGGAGAGGGTGATCACCACCGTGTGGTCGTCGGTTTTGTCCACCGACTTGAGCAGCTGCCTGAAGGCCATGCTTTCGAAATACGGGTAGCCGACGCTGGTCTTGTCGTGCCATGGGTGGGCGGGGTCGAGCTGGCGGCGCAGGCTCCACAGCACATCGTCGGCGTTGAATTCACGGGTAGGGGTGAAGTACTCGGTACTGTGGAACTTCACCCCCTGGCGCAGGTGAAACGTGTAGGTCAGGCCGTCGGCTGAAATGTCCCAGCGCTCGGCCAGGGCCGGCTGGATATCGGTGGTGCCGGGCTTGAAGTCGACCAGGCGATTGAACAGGGTTTCGGACGAGGCATCGAAGGTGACCCCAGTGGTGTACTGAACAACGTCGAACCCTTCCGGGCTGGCTTCGGTACACACCACCAGCGGCTTGGCGGCCAGATGCGTGGCACTGCCCAGTATCAGCGCGGCCAGGGTAAGGCGCAGTGCTGGCATTTTTCTGAAAGCTGTCTGCATAGGTTGAAGTCTCCCTGCGGGCATTGATTCCAGCGTAGCTGCCACGGCCGGCAGCGAATCCGGCCGTGGCGCCAGCGCTCAAAGGATGTTGAACGGAATGGTGGTGACCACGCGGAACTCATCCAGGCTGCCATCGCCCTGTGCCTTGCTGGCGCGATGGGTGGTGTAGGTGGCACGGATGCTGGTGTCTTTCAGCGGCCCGCTCTGCAGCGCATAGCTGGTGCCGATACCCCACTCATAGTGGGTTTCGCCATCCAGGCCATTCACGTCGTAGGCAGTGCCACGGTAGTGGGTGCCGTCGATACCCCAGCCGCGGGCGTTGTACAGGTTGAACTTCAAGCCAGGCACGCCATAGGGCGCCATGTTCAGCACATAGGAAATCTGCAGCGATTTCTCGTTGGGGCCGTTGAAGTCCGACAGCAGCGAGTTGGCCAGGAAGATGCCGTTGGTTTCGTGCAGGTAGTCAAAGTACTCGTTGCCGTTGACCTGCTGCCAGGAGGCGCTGAGGGTGTGGGCCTGATGGGTCAGGCCCAGTGACAGGCTGTAGGTGTCGTTGTCGATCTTGCCCATTTTCTGGCTGCCGGCGTCGACGGTCTTGTAGTAGTTCAGGCCGGTGCTCAGGCTGAGCACTGCGCTGTCGCCGAGCACATGGTTGGCGCCGAAGTAGTACTGGTTCCAGAAGTCGTCGACCTTGGTGGCGTACAGGCTGGTACTCAGGCTCTTGAACGGCTGGTAGTTGATGCCGGCGGTGCTGGCACGGTCGGTTTCCACGCCGGTGGCACTGTACTCGCTGCGGAACTTGCTGAGGCTCTGTTCGGTACGTGGCGAGACGCGGTCGAAAGTACCCAGGTCGATGCTGAGGTTGTCGAATTCGGCGCTGTGCAGGAATGCGCCCTGGAAGCTCGAGGGCAGGGCGCGGTTGCCGATGTAGGCGATCATCGGCGTGTCCACCGACTGGCGGCCGAGGGTAAGGGTGGTGTTCGACACACGCGCCTTGATATTGCCCAGGCCCAGTTTGCTCCACTGGCCGATGGGGTCGCCATCGCTGTGGGTGAGGGTGCGGTTGTTGGGGCCGGCAATGGCTTCGCGGCTCTGCTGCAGGGCGATGGCGTTGTAGCCGGCGGCCTCGACGGCGAAGCCCACGGTGCCCTGGGTGAAGCCGGAGCTGTAGTTGAGGATGGTGCCCTGTACCCAGTTTTCACGGCTGTGGGTGTCGTGGCGGGTGCCGTCGTTCTTGTAGTACTTCCACAGCGGCGCGCGTGCGGCGCGTTCGCGGGCATACCAGTTGCGGGTGCTGCCGGACAGGCTTTGGCCGTCGATGAAGCCGCTGGCTTGCGCTTGCTCGCTGGTGCTTTTGAGGGTGAGCGGGAGGTAGTCCTGGCTCTGCGGATCTGCCTGGGCCACAGTGGAAAAGGCACTGATGGATAACGCCAGTGCGGTCAAGGTGAATACTTTCAAGGTTAAAGCTCCCTTTCTTTTCTAGTTATGGCCGGCCTTGTGGGCCGGGTGATTGCTGCTGTGTTGCCAGGGTTGCCGCGGGATCACCGGGCAGAATCGGGGTGTTGTGTTGGCCGTACTGGCCTCTTCGCGGGCAAGCCCGCTCCCACAGGTAGGGCGCAGTGTCCGAACCTGTCGAGATCCTGTGGGAGCGGGCTTGCCCGCGAAGAGGCCGGTACTGGCTAACGCTTAATCAACACTCACACCGGAAAAATCATTGCGCCCAAACGGGCTGACCTTGAACTGGGAAACCTTGACGCTAAGCGGCTGGTTCACTGTGGAATGCGCCACCGGGGTAATCGGTACCTGCTGCTTGAGCCGCTGCTGGGCCTGCTGGTAGAGGGCGGTGCGCTGGGTACGGTCGGTCACCTGCTTGCCCTGCTTGACCAGGCTGTCGTACTGCGGGTCGCACCACTGCGAGTAGTTGTTGCTGCCGATGGCATCGCAGCTGTATAGGGTGCCCAGCCAGTTGTCCGGGTCGCCGTTGTCACCGGTCCAGCCGATCAGGGCGACGTCGTGCTCACCGTTTTTCATGCGTTTGAGGTATTCGCCCCATTCGTAGCTGACGATGCGCACCTTGAACCCGAGTTTGCTCCAGTCGGCTTGGAGCATTTCGGCCATCAGCTTGGCATTGGGGTTGTACGGGCGCTGCACCGGCATGGCCCACAGGGTGATCTCGGTGCCAGGTTTGACACCCGCCTGTTGCAGCAGCTGTCTGGCCTTTTCCGGCGCGTACGGGGCGTCCTTGATGTTGTCGTCATAGGACCACTGGGTCGGCGGCATGGCGTTGACCGCCAGTTGGCCGGCGTCCTGATAAACCGCCTGGATGATGGCTTTCTTGTTAACCGCCATGTCCATTGCCTGGCGCACTTCCAGGCGGTCGAATGGTGGGTGCTGGGTGTTGTAGGCGATGTAGCCGAGGTTGAAGCCTGGTTGCTGGAGCACCTGCAGCGTGTTGTCGGCCTTGAGCGCCGGCAGGTCGGCCGGGCGCGGGTGCAGGGTGACCTGGCATTCGTTGCGGCGTAGCTTCTGGATGCGCACCGAGGGGTCGGTATTGATCGAGAACACCAGGTTGTCGATCTTCACTTCGTTCGCTGCCCAATAGTCCTTGTTGCCCTTGTAGCGGATCTGCGAATCCTTCTGGTAGCGCTGGAACACGAACGGCCCGGTACCGATAGGCTGCTGATTGATGTCGCTGGGGCGTCCACTGGCCAGTAACTGCTCGGCGTATTCAGCGGAGAGAATGGAGGCGAAGCTCATGGCCAGGTTCTGGATGAACGCGGCATCGACCGTGTTCAGGGTGAACACCACGGTCATCGGGTCGATCTTCTCGACACGGGCGATGTTCTTGTCCAGGCCCATGCCGATGAAATAGGGGAACTCGGTAGGGTAGGCCTGACGGAACCGATGACCCTTGTCGAGCATGCGGTTGAAGGTGAACAGCACATCGTCGGCGTTGAACGCGCGGCTCGGGCTGAAGGCCTTGTTGCTGTGGAACTTGACCCCTTCACGCAGGTGGAAGGTGTAGCGCAGGCCGTCGTCAGACACCTCCCAGCGGGTCGCCAGGGCCGGGTGCACGGCGGTACCGCCACGTTCGAACTCGACCAGGCGGTTGTAGATGGGTTCGGCGGCGTCGTTGTCGGTGGCGCTGGTGTACTGAGCGGTGTCGAAGCCAGCTGGGCTGCCCTCGGAGCAGAACACCAGATTGTTAGCCAAAACGGCCGGGGATTGGCTGATCAGGCCCAGGGCCAGCAGGGTCGAAAAGCGTTTGGCGAAGCGCATGGCAGTTCCTTTTTCATCTGTTTGCGCCGCCTCGGGGTGCGAATGGCGGCAACAGTTAGCCGACCCCGCAGCGGATAGCTGCAGGACGACATGAAAGGGTGGCAAGGAGGGGGGCACCCGCCGCTCAGCGGGTGCCACGGTCAGCCTATTTGTCCACGCTTACGCCGTAGAAGGAATTCAGCGCAAACGGGCTGATCTTGAAGTCCTTCACCTTGGCGCTCATGGGTTGGTAGACAGTGGAGTGGGCGATCGGGGTGATCGGTACCTGCTCCTTGAGGATGTGCTGCGCCTTCTGGTACAGCTCGGTGCGCTTGGCCTGGTCGGACGTGGCCTTGGCCTGCTTGATCAGGTCGTCGTAGGGCTTGTAGCACCACTTGGAGAAGTTGTTGCCATCGACGGCATCGCAACCGTAGAGGGTACCCAGCCAGTTGTCCGGGTCACCATTGTCACCGCTCCAGCCAATCAGCATGGCACCCTGTTCGCCACCTTTGGAGCGCTTGATGTACTCGCCCCATTCATAACTGACGATCTTCGCCTTGATACCGATCTTGGCCCAGTCGGACTGGAGCATTTCGGCCATCAGTTTGGCATTGGGGTTGTACGGGCGTTGCACGGGCATGGCCCACAGGGTGATTTCGGTGCCTTCCTTGATGCCGGCTTCCTTGAGCAGTTGCTTGGCTTTCTCGGGGTCGAAGGCGGCGTCCTTGATGCTGTCGTCATAGGACCACTGCGTGGGCGGCATGGCGTTGACCGCCAACTGGCCGGCGCCTTGGTACACCGACTCGATGATCTTTTTCTTGTCCACGGCCATGTCCAGCGCCTGTCGGACTTTCAGCTGGGCCATGGGGTTGGCCTCGTTGCTGCCCTTGATCTTGTCCATCACGTTGTAGGCGATGTAGCCGAGGTTGAAACCGGCCTGCTGCGGCATTTGCAGGTTCTTGTCGGCTTTTAGCGGCTCGATGTCGGCCGGGCGTGGGAACAGGGTGACCTGGCACTCGTTCTTTTTAAGCTTCTGCATGCGCACCGAGGCGTCGGTGGTGATGGCAAAGATCAGGTTGTCGATCTTCACGTCCTCGGGCTTCCAGTAGTCCTTGTTGCCCTTGAAGCGGATCTGCGCGTCCTTCTGGTACTTGCTGAACACGAACGGGCCGGTGCCGATCGGCTTCTGGTTGATGTCGGCGGCCTTGCCGTTCTTGAGCAGCTGGTCGGCGTATTCGGCGGACTGGATCGAGGCAAAGCTCATGGCCAGGTTCTGGATGAACGCGGCGTCAACCTCGTTGAGGGTGAACCTCACCGTGTGCTCGTCAAGTTTCTCCACCTTGGCAATGTTCTTGTCCATGCCCATGTCGGTGAAGTATGGAAACTCGGTGGGGTACGCCTTGCGAAACGGGTTGTCCTTGTCGAGCATACGGTTGAAGGTGAACAGCACGTCGTCGGCGTTGAACGGGCGGCTGGGCTTGAAGTAGTCGGTGGTGTGGAACTTCACCCCTTCGCGCAGGTGGAAGGTATAGGTCTTGCCGTCGTCGGACACCTCCCATTTGGTTGCCAGGCCCGGGATGACCGCAGTGCCGCCGCGCTCGAACTGGGTCAGGCGGTTGAACACGGTCTCTGCCGAGGCGTCGAAGTCGGTCCCGGTGGTGTACTGCCCCGGATCGAAGCCGGCCGGGCTGCCTTCGGAGCAGAACACCAGGTTGGATGCGGCAACGGCCGACGGTGCGCCGCTGAGCAAGCCTGCACCCAGCAGGAACGGAATGACTGCGTGTTTGAGCATGGTGGCCTCATTGTTGTCATTTTTTGGATGAGGTGGCCTCGTGAGCCGACCTGCGGATACTTATGCAGGGGCTGTTCCCAATGCAACAGGTAGGAGGATAGTTGGCGCCAGAAAAGTGGAACGTCCGTACATGGATGTCGCATCGATATAACTTTTGGCGAAGTTAAACGTTTGCGTAGGCGCGATGATGGCATTTTGCGCGATATTTCGGATGGGCAGGAATGTAGGAAGGCACCTATGTGGTGCGTAGGAAACTTCCGAAAATCGTGAAATTGATGCGGTCACCTGTAGGAGCGGGTTTACCCGCGAACACGGGCGAAGCCCGTGCCATCCACCGCAGTGTCTTGTTCGCGAGCCCACCCGCTCCCACAGATGATGCATGGACGCCTTATGGCATCTGCACTTCGATCAGGCCATCGGCGTTCATGCTCACTTCACTGGTGCCCGCCTCGATATCCGGCGCGGGTGCTGCTTCATCAGCCCCCATGGCCTTCATCGCCATCGGCGCGCTACGCAAGTACGGGCGCGGGTAGCCGCTGCTGTTGAGGTTCAGGCTGACCACTTTGTAGCCTTTGCCGCCCAGCGCTTCGGTGGCCAGTTGCGCGCGCGCCTTGAAGGCATCGACCGCATCCTTGAGCAGTGCATCCTCGCTGGCCTTGCGCGTGGCCGGGGCGATGGAGAAGTCCATGCCGCCCATTTTCAGCTCTTGCAACAGATCGGCGGTAAGCTGGGACAAGGCCGGGAAGTTGGCGCTTTCCAGGCGCAGCTCGGCGCGTTCGCGCCAGCCGGTGATCTTCTGGCCCTTGCTGTCATACACCGGGTAGCTATTGCGGCTGCCCTGGCTGATCTTCACGTCCTTGACCTGGCGCGACTGCTGCACGGCCTTGTTCATGGTTTCGGTGATCTGCTTGGCGAGCTTGCCCGGGTCGCTGTTCTGCGCTTCGCTGTACAGGGTCACGACCATCAGGTCGCGCGCCACTTCCTTGCTGACTTCGGCCCGCAGCGATACCTGGTTGAAACGTGGTTCATCGGCGGCCAGTGCCGGCAGGCTGGCGAGCAGGCCACAAGACATGATCAGGGCGGCGCCGCGACGTGGGATTTGCATGTGATACTCCTTGGCATTGAAAGGCGTGGGGGCTGGACATCCATTCCACGCATGGCCCATCGGACCGGCAACAGTGTAGTGGGTTCAAAAGTGCCATCATGAACCTGTGACAAAGTGTGGCGCTTTGCCGCATCGCTGCAGTGAGGCGCCCGGCTTCGGTATACTCCAGCCGATTTTTCTGGAGCACTCATCAGGAGAGCTCATGCTCGCCGACGTACAACCGTTGTCCGCTACCCGCCAGAACCTCTGGCGCCTGACCCTTATTCGGGTCCTGGTCCTGGCTGCCCAGGCCGGCTCGGTGGGCGTTGCCTACTGGACCGAACTGCTGCCGTTGCCCTGGCTGTCGCTGGCCGGCACCTTGGCCTTGTCTTCGCTGCTGTGTGCCTTCACGGCCCTGCGCCTGCGCCTGTCGCTGCCAGTCACCGAACTGGAATACGCCCTGCAGCTGGCCTGTGACCTGCTGATCCATAGCGCCTTGCTGTATTACTCCGGCGGCTCGACCAACCCGTTCGTGTCGTATTACCTGGTGCCGCTGGCGATCGCTGCGGTGACCTTGCCGTGGCTGTATTCGCTGATCCTGTCGGGCATTGCGCTGACGGCCTACAGCTTGCTGCTGGTGCAGTTCTACCCGCTCGAAGGGCTGCCAATGGCGCGGGACAAGATGCAGGTCTACGGCATGTGGCTGAGCATTGCCTTGGCTGCCGCAGTGATCACCTTCTTTGCCGCGCGCATGGCCGAAGAGCTGCGCCGCCAGGAGCAGCTGCGTTCAGAGCGGCGTGAAGAGAGCCTGCGCGACGAGCAACTGCTGGCAGTGGCTACCCAGGCTGCCGGTGCCGCCCATGAGCTGGGTACGCCGCTGGCGACCATGAGCGTGCTGATCAACGAAATGCGCCAGGACCACACCGACCCGCTGTTGCAGGAGGACCTGCAGATCCTCCAGGACCAGGTAAAGCTGTGCAAAGAGACCTTGCAACAGTTGGTGCGCGCAGCCGAAGCCAACCGGCGCCTGGCCATCGTGGAGCAGGATGTGACTGCCTGGCTGGACGAGGCGCTCAACCGCTGGCACCTGATGCGCCCGGAAGCCAGCTACCGCTTCCAGCGCCTGCGCGACGGCAAAGTGCCGCGCCTGGCACCGCCGCCAGACCTGACCCAGGCGCTACTGAACCTGTTGAACAATGCCGCCGATGCCTGCCCTGATGATCTGGAGGTGCGCCTGGACTGGGACGCCCAGGACATCGTCATCAGTATCCACGACCATGGCCCTGGTGTACCGCCGGCCATTGCCGAAGCCATTGGCAAACCTTTTATTACCACCAAGGGCAAAGGCTTCGGCCTGGGCCTGTTCTTGAGCAAGGCCAGCGTGACCCGTGCGGGCGGCTCGGTGAAACTCTATAGTCATGAACAGGGTGGCACCCTGACCGAACTGCGCCTGCCCTATGGCAAGCGAGGAGATGAATGATGAGCGAAGAAAACCAGGTCGAAAGCGAAGAGCTGCCGCACCTGCTGCTGGTGGATGACGATGCCACCTTCACCCGGGTCATGGCCCGGGCCATGAGCCGTCGCGGTTTCCGTGTGAGCACTGCCAGTTCTGCCGAAGAAGGCTTGATTCTGGCCCAGCAGGACCTGCCTGACTACGCCACGCTGGACCTTAAAATGGATGGCGATTCCGGCCTGGTGTTGCTGCCCAAGTTGCTGGAACTGGACCCGGAAATGCGCGTGGTGATCCTGACCGGTTACTCGAGCATTGCCACCGCAGTGGAGGCGGTCAAGCGCGGTGCCTGCAACTACCTGTGCAAGCCGGCTGACGCCGATGACGTGTTGGCAGCACTGCTGTCGGAGCACACCGACCTGGATACCCTGGTGCCGGAAAACCCGATGTCGGTCGATCGCCTGCAGTGGGAACACATCCAGCGCGTGCTGAACGAGCATGAAGGCAACATCTCGGCGACCGCACGGGCGCTGGGCATGCACCGGCGGACGCTGCAGCGCAAGTTGCAGAAGCGGCCGGTTCGGCGCTGATGCTCTATTGATGATGTTGGCCTGTTCGCGGGGGCATCCGCTCCTGCAACTGTGAGAGCGGGCTTGCCCGCGAAGGGCTGCAAGGCAGCCCCAATCAGGGCGAGCACGATGAAGGTACTGTTGGTCCTCCTTGCGATGATTGCAGGTAGCGTCAAGGCTGAGGACTGGCCTGACCCGCAGTGGCAGAACGACCCTGCCTCCCTTGACTGGCGGGCCGTCGACGCTTACGCCTTTCCCGCACGCTCTCCCTCAGAGCGCAACGGCATCCGCACCGACGCTCTGCTGGTCATCCGCGACGGTCGTATCCTCCACGAGCGCTACACAGCGCCCACCCGTGCCGACACCGCGCACCTGACCTGGTCGGTAAGCAAGAGCGTACTGGCCACGATAATGGGCGTGGCCCAGGGCGAAGGCCGCTTCCAGCTGCAAGACCCGGTCAGCCGCTTCTATCCACCTATGCGCGCCCACCCCGGCGTGCGCGTGGCCGACCTGCTGCACTGGGCCAGTGGCCTCGACTGGCAGGAAGACTATGAATATGCACCGCTGAAATCCTCTGTGGTGGCCATGCTGTATACCCGTGGCCGCGCAGACATGGCTGCCTATACGGCAGCGCGGGGTATCGCTGCCAGCCCCGGTCAGCGATTCCTCTACTCCAGCGGCGACAGTAACCTGCTCGCCGCAGCGCTGCGCGGCATGCTCGATGCCGGGCAGTACCCCGACTACCCCTGGCACGCTCTGTTCACCCCGTTGGGTATCGGCAGTGCGGTGTGGGAGCGTGACCGGGCAGGCACCTACGTAGGCTCTTCCTATCTGTACCTCAGTGCCCGCGATTTGGCCCGTATCGGCCTGCTGATGCAGCGCGACGGGCGCTGGCAGGGCCGACAATTGCTGCCTAAAGCCTGGGTAGCCTTCAACCGCACCCCGTTTGCCCAGGCCCAGCCGCTGCCTGGCGAGGCCAACCCTGGTGGCCACTGGTGGCTCAACCAACCGCTGGCTGGCGCCGAACGGCCTTGGCCCAGTGCACCGGCAGACACCTTCGCCGCCCTTGGCCACTGGGGGCAGGCGTTATATGTGCTGCCTGAGCAAAAGCTGGTGATCGTGCGCTATGCCGATGACCGCGACAGCAGCTATCGACACGACGAACTGCTCAAACGGGTGCTGGCGGCACTGGCCGGGGAGGGGGCATGAAGCGGTTATGGCTGCTGGTACTGGCAGGGCTCCTGTACTGGGCCTGGCAGGAACGCCAGGCGCTGGCGGACTTCCCCGGCATCCTCCCGGCCTACTCGGCCAAGGAATACTGTTCCTGCCGCTTTGTCATGGGCTTCGACGAGGCGTACTGCCTGGGGTATGTGAAACAATGGCTGCCACTGAGCCTGCTGGAGGAAAACAGCCAGCAGCGGCAAGTCACCGCTGAAGGCCTGGGGCGGCGTAGCCAGGCGGCCTGGCAAGGCGCCCGTGAGGGCTGCCGCTTGCTGCCATGAATGCAGGCGGGTAAGGTTGGCGGCCTGGTTTCACGAGATCTGTCATGTTCAAGTTGCCCCGCCTGCTGCCTGCCTTATTACTTGCTTTGTGCCTACCCGCTCATGCCAATTGGCACCTGGATGGCGAATCTTCACGGCTGTCCTTCATCACCGGCAAGAATGGCAATACCGCCGAAGTGCATCGCTTTCTGGTGCTGCATGGTACGGTCGACCGCAAGGGTGTGGCCGGTTTGAGGATCGAGATGGACTCGGTGAGCAGCGGTATTCCACTGCGTGACGAGCAAATGCGCGACAACCTGTTCGAGGTCGCGCGCTTCGCCGAGGCCACAGTGAAGACGCAGATCGACCTGCAGCCGATCAATGACCTGGCCGATGGTGCACAGATCGAGTTGCGCCTGCCGCTGACGGTCACCCTGCATGGCCAGTCGCACCGCTACAATGTTTTGTTGCTGGCCACCCGCCTGGATGCGCGGCGCTTCCAGGTGGTGACCCTAGAGCCTCTGGTGCTGCGCGCCGAAGATTTTGGCTTGATGCCGGGCCTGGAAAGCCTGCGCAAGTTTGCCAGGTTGAAGTCCATCAACCCGTCGGTGCCGGTTAGCGCGGTGCTGATCTTCACTGCTCGCTGACATGGCGGGGCCGGTCTTCCCCTGGCGGGATGGCAACCAGTTCGAACTGCTTATCGACGGCCCCGCGTTCTTTCCGCGCATGCTCCTGGCGATCATGCGTGCCGACTTCCAGGTTGACCTGGAACTGTACCTGGTCGAGGCCGGCGCCTGTGCCGAGGCGGTGGTCGACGCGCTGGAGCAGGCCGCCCGGCGTGGCGTGCGGGTGCGCTGCCTGTTCGATGACTACGGTGCATTGGCCTTCAACAGTGCGTTGCGTCAGCGCCTGCTGGACGCTGGCGTGTACTTGCGCTGGTATAACCGCCTGCGCTGGAAGCGTGGCCTGCGTAACCTGTACCGTGATCATCGCAAATTGCTACTGGTGGACGAACGTTGGGCCGTGGTGGGGGGGGCGGGCGTTACCGACGAGTTCTGGAAGCCGGGTGAGGCGACCAGCGAATGGCACGAAGTGATGGTGCAGATGCAGGGGCCGGTGGTGAGCGACTGGCAGTTGCTGTTCGACCGTCAGTGGCACGCCAACACTCGCCGCACCGCCTGGCGCCCTGCTGAAGGCTTTGGCCTGCCGCGTCTGCCCAGGGTGCCTGCGCAGGGACAGGGCATGGGCCGGGTCGCTTATGCCGACGCCCGCCAGCACCAGGACATCCTGCACGCGCTGGTACGGGCACTGAACAGCGGCAAGAAACGGGTATGGCTGGCCACGCCGTACTTCTTGCCGACCTGGAGCGTGCGCCGCTCGTTGCGTCGGGCCGCCAGCAAGGGCCTGGACGTGCGGCTGTTGTTGACCGGTCCGCGCACCGATCACCCCTCGGTACGCTACGCCGGGCATCGTTACTACCCGCGGCTGTTACGCGCGGGCGTACGGATTTTCGAGTACCAGCCGTGCTTCCTGCACCTGAAGATGGCTGTGGTGGACGACTGGGTCAGCGTCGGTTCGTGCAACTTCGACCACTGGAACTTGCGCTTCAACCTTGAAGCCAACATCGAGGCGCTGGACCCGCCGTTGACAGCGGCGGTGGTGGCCAGCTTCGAGCGCGACTTCGCCCTGAGCGAAGAAGTCGATCTCGCTCACTGGCATGCGCGCCCTTTGTGGCGCAGGGTCAAGCAACGGATCTGGGGCTGGCTCGATCGGTTGGTGGTCAACTTCCTCGACCGGCGTGACTGACAACGGCTATCGTGCAGTGACTATTCACGGTTAACCGAAGGAGTGGGCAAGATGACGGCGAAGAAAATTCTCATGCTGGTGGGCGACTACGTCGAGGATTACGAAGCGATGGTGCCGTTCCAGGCCCTGAGCATGGTAGGCCACACGGTGCATGCGGTGTGCCCGGAAAAGCTGGCGGGGCAGACTGTGCGTACCGCGATTCATGACTTCGAGGGTGAACAGACCTACAGCGAAAAGCCCGGGCACAATTTTGCCCTGAATTATGACTTCGTGCGGGTGCGGCCCGAGAGTTATGACGCGCTGCTGATTCCAGGTGGCCGTGCACCAGAGTACCTGCGCCTGAATGAAAAGGTGCTGGAGCTGGTGCGTGCGTTCGACCAGGCCGGCAAGCCGATTGCAGCGGTATGCCATGGTGCCCAGTTGCTGGCGGCGGCTGGGGTGCTGGATGGGCGTGAATGCAGCGCGTACCCGGCATGTGCGCCAGAAGTGCGCCTGGCGGGTGGCACGTTCATCGACATCGCGGTGGACCAGGCGCATGTGGATGGCAACCTGGTGACCGCACCGGCATGGCCAGCGCACCCGGCCTGGCTGGCGGCGTTCCTTCAAGTGCTGGGCACGCGTATTGTCTGACAGGCTTGTTTGAGTGGGCAGCGGGTTGCTTCAGGCAACCTGCTCAACCCAGTCATTGAGGTTGTAGTAGTTGGTCACCCGGGCAATCTTGCCACAGTGAATATAGAAGAACGCCCCCGCCGGCAGCACATAGGTCTGCCCGTTTGCCGCCGGCAAGCCTTCGTCATCGACCAGGTATTCGCCATGCACGGTGAACTCCGCCGCCGCGCGGCTGCCATCGGCGTTCTGCATCACCACGATGTCGGCCAGGCGCTCGCGGTAGCAGCGGTTCATCTTTTCCATGAACGCGGCGAACCTGGCCTTGCCCATCTGACGCTCGCCCTGGTTGATGTCGTGGATCACGTCTTCGCTGAGCAGCGCCAGAAAGCCTGGCATGTCACCCGCGTTGAAGGCGGCGTAGTAAGCATTTACCAGTTCGGTTGCGGTCATGGAACAATTCCTGTCGTGTAGGGAAAAGGCGGGTCGCTAACTCGGATGATAGGGTTTCCCCTCAAGCCCGGCTTAGCCGAGCGCGTCATCCACATCGACAAAACGACCGCCAAACATGGAAATACGCCTGTTGCACGGTGCCGCTATCGCGCCTTACATCGATGACCTCGCTCGCCTGCGCCTTACTGTGTTCCGCGAGTTCCCCTACCTTTACGACGGCACCCCGGAGTACGAGGCCGACTACCTGGCCAACTATGCCCGCTCCGGGCGCAGCCTGGTTGTGCTGGCGCTGGACGACGGCAAAGTGGTCGGCGCTTCTACCGGCCTGCCGCTGGTGGACGTCGCGCCCGAATTCCAGCAGCCATTCCTGGCCCAGGGGCGCGACCCGGCCAGTGTGTACTACTTCGGTGAGTCGCTGGTGTTGCCGGCATACCGCGGTCAGGGCCTGGGGGTTCGCTTCTTCATCGAGCGCGAGTCCTACGCACACAAACTGGCCGAGTTCGATTATTGCGCGTTCTGCGCGGTCGAACGGCCTGGCGCACACCCGCGACGGCCAGCAGAGTACAAACCCTTGCACGGCTTCTGGCGCAACCGCGGCTTCCTGCACGACCCGTCGCTGCGCACCACCTACGCCTGGCGCGACCTGGACGAGCAGGAAAGCTCTGACAAGCTGATGTCATTCTGGCTCAAGGCACTGCCGATATGATTCGCCTGGCGGCCTGCCAGTACGCCATCGAGCTGCATGAGACGTGGGACGCCTACGCCGACCACCTGCAAGGCCTTTGCGCCGAAGCGGTGGAGGCGGGGGCACGCTTGCTGCTGTTGCCGGAGTACGCCGGGCTGGTGCTGAGCGGCCAGCTGAATGCCGGGCAGCGGGAAGACCTGAAGGCATCGATTGCCGGCATCCAGCCGCTGATCGAACCCTGGAAAGCGTTGTGCGAGAGCCTTGCCCGACGCTGGGGGATCTACCTGCAACCGGGCAGTGTGCCGGTGCTGGACGATGATGGGCGCTACCGCAACCGTGCCTGGCTGTTCGGCCCCCAAGGTGTGCTGGGTTATCAGGACAAACTGATGATGACCCGCTTCGAGCGCGAGCAGTGGGACATTGCTGCAGGCCAGGGGCTGCAGGTGTTCGAAACCGAACTAGGGCGCTTGGGCATTCTGATCTGCTACGACAACGAGTTCCCGATGCTGGCCCGTCGCTTGGCCGAGTGTGGTGCCGACCTGATCCTGGCGCCGAGTTGTACCGATACCGAGGCCGGTTACCATCGGGTGCGTATTGGCGCCCAGGCGCGCGCCCTGGAGAACCAGATTGCCGTGTTGCAGAGCCCTACGGTGGGGGTGGCGCCGTGGTCGCCGGCATTGGACGAGAATATTGGTCGGGCAGGCCTGTTCGTGCCGCCGGATCACGGGATGCCAGGGGATGGGGTGCTGGCGTTGAGTGAGCAGTTGAACCCGGACTGCAGCCAGTGGCTGGTGTGCGAGGTAGATCTGGAGGAAGTGCGGCGGGTGAGGCAGGAAGGGCAGGTGTTTACCTGGCGGGACTGGCCGGAGCAGTTCGAGAGAGTCCTGTGATGACAGTGGCGGCCTCTTCGCGGGCAAGCCCGCTCCCACAGTCAAACGCGTAGCCTTCTGGCTTGCGCTGAACTTGTGGGAGCGGGCTTGCCCGCGAAGCAGCCGCCGCAGTTACATCAGGTTACTTCACTTCGACGGCCAGGCTTTCGGCAATCTTGCTCTGCCACAGGGCAGGGCCAGTGATGTGTACCGACTCGCCGTTGCTGTCCACAGCGACGGTTACCGGCATGTCCTTGACCTCGAACTCGTAGATCGCTTCCATGCCCAGCTCGGCGAAGGCCAGTACCTTCGACTTGCGGATGGCCTGGGCGACCAGGTAGGCAGCGCCGCCAACAGCCATCAGGTACACGGCCTTGTTGTCCTTGATCGCCTCGATGGCGGTCGGGCCACGCTCGGACTTGCCGATCATGCCCAGCAGACCAGTCTGCTCGAGGATCTGGCGGGTAAACTTGTCCATACGGGTAGCAGTGGTCGGGCCGGCTGGGCCTACCACTTCGTCACCCACCGGGTCGACCGGGCCGACGTAGTAGATGAAGCGGCCTTTCAGGTCTACCGGCAGCTCTTCGCCACGGTTGAGCATTTCAACCATGCGCTTGTGCGCGGCATCGCGGCCGGTCAGCATCTTGCCGTTGAGCAGGATGGTTTCACCCGGCTTCCAGCTGGCCACTTCTTCTGGGGTGATGTCGTCGAGGTTGACGCGACGGGCGCTCGGGCCAGCTTCCCAGACGATTTCCGGGTAAGCGTCCAGCGACGGCGCTTCCAGTTCTGCCGGGCCGGTGCCATCGAGCACGAAGTGGGCATGGCGGGTGGCGGCGCAGTTGGGGATCATGCACACCGGCAAGGACGCGGCATGGGTCGGGTAGTCCATGATCTTGACGTCGAGCACGGTGGTCAGGCCACCCAAGCCCTGGGCGCCGATGCCCAGCTGGTTGACCTTGTCGAACAGCTCCAGGCGGATTTCTTCCAGGCGGTTCTGTGGGCCACGGGCTTTCAGTTCGTGAATGTCGATGGACTCCATCAACACTTCCTTGGCCATGACCGCGGCCTTCTCGGCGGTACCGCCGATGCCGATGCCGAGCATGCCAGGCGGGCACCAGCCAGCACCCATGGTCGGCACGGTCTTCAGTACCCAGTCGACGATCGAGTCGGACGGGTTGAGCATGGCCATCTTCGACTTGTTTTCCGAGCCGCCGCCCTTGGCTGCAACATCCACTTCGACCTTGTCGCCAGGGACGATGGAGTAGTGGATCACTGCCGGGGTGTTGTCCTTGGTGTTCTTGCGGGCACCGGCCGGGTCGGCCAGGATCGAAGCGCGCAGGACGTTCTCAGGCAGGTTGTAGGCGCGACGCACACCTTCGTTGATCATGTCGTCGACGCTCATGGTGGCGCCGTCCCAGCGCACGTCCATGCCCACGCGGATGAACACGGTGACGATACCGGTGTCCTGGCAGATTGGACGATGGCCGGTGGCGCACATGCGCGAGTTGATCAGGATCTGGGCGATGGAATCGCGTGCAGCAGGCGACTCTTCACGCAGATAGGCCTCGTGCATGGCCTGGATGAAATCGACGGGGTGGTAGTACGAGATGAATTGCAGGGCGTCGGCGACGCTCTGAATCAGGTCGTCTTGCTTGATCACGGTCATGCAGCGCGCTCCTCTTAAAGACGGGAACATTCAAAAAGACGCTCGACATAGCCGACCAGCACGTCGAAACGCCTTGCAAGGCGCCGGCAGGTCAGGCCGACGGAAAAAGGCGCGGCAGTATAGCGCGCATCCGTGCCCGGCACACCTGCGGCCGGTCTGGACCATGGTCGGTAACGGGCAGGCATGGTTTTCCTGCCAAGCGTGACGTCGCAGGCGACAGGTATCCAAGAGGCTGAGTGGTGATAGGGAGTGAGCCGACTGAAGAATATGGATGGTACAGGCCGAGTTCGTGCACGGGTTAAGGTGAACTCGGCCGTTGATCACTACAACGTAGCAGAGGTGATGGAGTCAACTGTCCGTGTTGCAACGGAGTAAAAAGCCCACGCGGGCACGACCGGACTCGAAATCGGTTCCGCAGATGATGGTTTTGCCAGTCACCTCGGCGCTGGATCTCAAGGCAATATCGATGCTGTCACCCAATGCAATGCGTCCCCAGCCGCGGTTTTCACCAAATGCTGTGTCAGGAGTTCCGTCAAGGTTGAAGCGCCCGACGACGACATCAGCTTCTTCACCGCCTAACGTGGAACCGGTGGTGATAATTTTCTCCAAGGAACGGTTGACGTATCCGCTTGTCCACTGCCCGCCCTCACCACCAAAATCGGTGGCGCCACCGAAGCCGGGGATTTTCGAGCCGCTGCGCGTAAAGGCCGTCAGGTAGCCTTTTTGCAGGCCCTCCGAGGCGATGCAAACGATACTGCCTTCATCATTCAGCGTATCCAGATCATGGAAATACAGGCCGCTCTCGAACTCCGATAGTAAATATCCATTCGCACCAAACTCTCCATCTTCCAAACCAGTGTCTTTCAAGCAGACTATGTAGGGGCCACTGTCGCCATTGATTGTAGTGCTGCCGCAGACATAGATTTTTCTGCCTGTGATCAAGCAGACTCTCCCGGAACTTTCGGAACATAGGGGAGGGGTCAGGAATTTATATCCAACCTTATTGAAGCTGGTGTCGTAATTCCCGTCGAAGTTGAACTTCATCAGCACGCTGAGTGACCAGGGGTACTGGTAGGTGACAAAAACTCCGTCTGCACTGGATGTGCTGGAGAGGGTCGGTGCCGCTGCCGGATTCGTTGTCGGATTTGTTGAGGACTTCGGAGGTGGCGGGGGCAGTTCGATGACCTTGTGTCCATGGCTGCCGAATCGGGTGTCCAACTGCCCGTTCGCAGTGAAACGAGCCAGCGCCGGCAACTCCAAGTTGGTCGATGGGTCGCGGCAGGTGCCCGTGATGATGATGTGCTCGCCGTGCAGATGAATGCCTGCGGATGAAGAGTTGAAGCCCTCTTTGAAGGTTCCGGTAGCCAAGCCACCTTTGCCAAACGTAGTATCCAATTTCCCGTTGTGGTCTATGCGCATGAGCGCATAACCCAACGCATCGCCAATACGGGTCTGACCCACGCACAGGCGCCATTTATCATGTTTGGCTGAGACTGTTGAGGCGTTTATTGCCACCAAGTTCGGGTCTGGATAAGCAATGCCTTGTTCGCCATAGCCAGGGTCTAATAGTTCTGATTTTATAGGTGTGAATTTCATGATGGGTACCTCCACGCTTGAGGAGATCCCAGCGTGATGTGTTAGCCATCAAGGTTAAACTGTCAAATTTGTCAGTTGACACTCAATTCGTTGATTGTAAAAAAATAATTCTGCCGTCGCTGTGGTACATTCGCCATGAAACCCGCAATCAGGTTCCTGGTTTTGGAGAAACTGTAATCATGCCCATAATCTGTGTGGGCTTGCGCCGTTGGACTGTGCCCATTGGCAGCAACCTGCTCGATGCCCTCAACGAGGCGGGGCTGAATGTGCCTTACAGTTGCCGCGCCGGCAGTTGCCACGCCTGCCTGGTGCGCTGCCTTGAGGGCCAGCCGGCAGATGCTTTGCCCGAGGCATTGGCATTGGAGAAACACGCCCAGGGCTGGCGTCTGGCTTGCCAGTGCCGGGTAGTCGAGGACCTGCGCGTGGCGTTATACGACCCCTTGCTGGGTGGTGTACCGGCGCAGGTCTGTGCGTTGGACTGGTTTGGCGATGTATTGCGCCTGCGGTTGCGCCCCGATCGGGTGGTGCGTTACCAGGCGGGGCAGCACGTGGTGCTGTGGCTAGGCGCGGTTGCTCGACCTTATTCCTTGGCCAGCCTGCCGGGTGAGGATGATTTTCTCGAGTTTCATATCGATTGCCAGCGGCTTGGTGCCTTTTGCGACAAGGTACGTGGTCTACAGGTCGGCGATCAGATGCGTTTGGGGGAATTCAGAGGCGGAGCCCTTCATTACGACCCAGATTGGCAGGAGCGGCCGCTGTGGTTGCTGGCCTCGGGAACCGGGCTGGCGCCGCTCTGGGGTATCTTGCGCGAAGCGTTGCGCCTGGGGCATCGGGGCGAAATCCGCGTGCTGCATGTGGCGCGGGATCCGGCGGGGCACTATCTGGCGGAGCCGCTGCTGAAGCTGCCAGGGGTGAGTGTCGAGTTGGTGCTGGTGGAACAGATGGATGAAGCGTTGGCCGGGATGCGGCTGTTGTCGCGGCAGACGGTGGTGCTGCTGTGTGGGGCGCCTGGGAGTGTCGAGCGGTTTGCCCGGCGGATGTTCATCGCAGGCGTGCCGCGGGGGCAGGTGTTTGCTGATGTGTTCGTCGAGCATGCCTGAGGGTAGCCTTGTGATGCGGAGGGACCGCAAAGCGGCCCCTCCCTCTTTCATGCGGCGCTGTGCTCGGCGACGGGCACCTCGGCCTGCGCCCGCCGATAGAGAACAAGGTAATACGACCCCAGTCCGATCAACCAGCAGAACACTGCTGTCCACACATTGTGCGACAGGAAGTGCGCCCCCTGCATCATCCTGCCCACCGACAGTATCGACCCTGCTACCAGGGCTACTAAAAACGCCACCCGCGCCAGGCGCGGCTTGCGATCACGCAGCATGAAGAACAAGGCGAACAGGCAGAACCCGGTCGCGGCATGCCCGCCCGGCCAGCACAGCCCAGGCTTGTTGGTAGGCGGCCGTGGTTCCAGCAGCTTGCTGTACGTTTCGGTGCCGCCAAACTGGGTCAGGCTCCAAGGGCACTGCACCTGGGTGACTTTTTTCAGCGGCGTGACAAACGCTGTCGACAAGCCCAGCGCCAGCACCAGGCAGCCTAGTTCACGGCGCCAGCCAAACAGGCGCTTCCAGAAAAGGCTCGCGGCAAAGGTCAGCAGCGATATCACCCCCAACAGGATCACCACTTGCTTGACCCGGTCATGCAGGATGTTTTCCAACACGTAACTGTGGCGGCCAATGAACTGCCCGGCAGCGGGGTCGAAGAACAGGTTGGCGACATCCATGTCGACTGAAGTCAGTTCCAGCAGGAACAGGGCCAGCGCAGTCGCCAGGGGAATCCCCAGGTACAGCCAGTAGTTGATCGGGCGAGGGCGGGTGCGTTGCTGCATGACGGCTCCAGGGCGCGAAAAAGATCGGGTATTGTCGGCCGCCCGCTATCCTGTGTCCGTGAAGGATCAGTGAAAAAACTGTCAAGGGCGGTGAATTTTCCCAAGGGCTGGCACCGTGCAAGCATAGGCCTTAAGCTGCGCCTGCCGCGCACCACAGCGAGAAGCGCCGCACAGGAGAAACCGATGCGCATTCTTTTGGTTGAAGACAACCGCGATATCCTGGCCAACCTGGCCGATTACCTGGGCATGAAGGGCTACACCGTCGACTGTGCCCAGGATGGCCTGTCCGGGCTGCATCTGGCCGCCACCGAGCACTATGACCTGATCGTCCTCGACATCATGCTGCCAGGCATTGATGGTTACACCTTGTGCAAGCGCCTGCGCGAAGATGCCCGCCGTGACACGCCGGTGATCATGCTCACTGCCCGTGACCAGCTGGACGACCGCCTGCAGGGCTTCCGCTCTGGGGCTGACGACTACCTGCTCAAGCCATTTGCCCTGTCGGAGCTGGCGGCGCGCATCGAAGCGGTGCTGCGCCGTGCCCAGGGCGGTGGGCGGCGCACCCTGCAGGTGGCTGACCTCAGCTACGACCTCGATACCCTCGAGGTAACCCGCCAGGGTCGCCTGCTGAAGCTCAACCCGGTCGGCCTCAAGCTGCTGGCGGTACTGATGCAGAAAAGCCCGCACGTACTGCGCCGCGAGGTGCTGGAAGAAGCCTTGTGGGGCGATGACTGCCCCGATAGCGACAGCCTGCGCAGCCATGTGCATCAGCTGCGCCAGGTGATCGACAAACCGTTTGAAAAACCGTTGCTGCATACCGTCCATGGCGTCGGCTATCGCCTCGCCGAGGGCCGCGATGGAGTTTAAGCAAAGCCTTGCCCAGCGCATCATCATCGCCTTTGCCCTGATGAGCGCGCTGGTGGCCGGGGCCTTCGCATTCGGTATCGTCGCCACGGTGCATCTGGTCGAGGAGCGACTGATTTCTTCGGTACTGGGCGGTGATCTGCAGCGCCTGCTGCGTATGGACAGCGTCAGTGACTGGAGTCATCGGCCTCGCCCAGATCAGCTGTTCTACTTCAGTGGTGGGCGTGACGACTTCGAGCTACCCAAGGACCTGCGTCACCTCGACCGCGGTTTCCACGAGGTGTTCCGAGACCAGCTGTCGTACCACGCCATGGTCGAGATCGTCGATGGTCGCCGCTATGTACTGCTGCAGGACCAGAGCGACTTCGAGGAGCGCGAGCGCATACTGTTTGCCGTGGTTGTGGTGGGCTTCGTGCTCAGCCTGGTGCTGGCGGTCATCCTTGGCTGGTTGGTTGCACGTCGGGTAATGGCTCCGGTCATCCGGCTGGCGCGTCAGGTGCGCCACCGCGATCAGTTACTGGGCCTGGCCCCACCGCTGGCACCGGATTATGCGGCAGACGAAGTCGGCCAGCTTGCAGTGGCTTTCGACGACACCCTGGGCCGCTTGCGTGATGCGCTGACCCGCGAGCGGCTGTTCACCAGCGATGTCAGCCACGAGCTACGCACGCCGTTGATGGTGTTGGCTACCTCGTGTGAGCTTCTGATGGAAAACCCTGGCCTTGATGCCCGCGCGCGTAGCCAGGTGGAGCGGGTTGCGCGGGCTACCGAAGAAATGCGCGAGCTGGTCAAGACCTTCCTCATGTTGGCCCGGGCGCAGCGTGATGAGGGTGCAGTGGCGTCACGGGCGACCCTGCGCGAAGTGGCCGATGAGCTCATCGGGGTGTGGCGCGACACCATCGAACAGAAAGGCCTCACCCTGTATTTCGATGGCCGCGTGAGTGCTAGCCCTGTGCTGTACAACGCCACCTTCCTGCAGTCGGTGATGGGCAACCTGCTGCGTAATGCTGCGCACTACACCGACAGTGGGTATATCCGCCTGAGCCTGGAAGCCAACGGTTTCAGCGTAGAAGACAGCGGAGTGGGTATCCCCGAAGAGCAGCGCGAGGCCATGTTCAGGCCGTTCGTGCGCGGCGATGAACGGCGTGGCGAGGGCCTGGGGCTGGGGCTTTCGCTGGTACAGCGGATCTGTGACGACCAGGGTTGGCGTGTCACCCTGACATCCACCTTGCCACATGGCTGCCGCTTCCAGGTGGACCTGAGCAACACCGCGGCCAAAGGTGATACGGACGCCTTGGTCGGGTAATTTCTTGTATCAGGTCAACTGGTACTCAACGTTTTTTTCACACTGGCATGACCTGATTCCAACGCTTGCATACCTAATGTGGGCGCAATGGAGTCAGGAGATGCCCAATGCGTAGCCCCATCAAGCTTGAATTTTCCGAGAAGTACGACAAAGACCATGCGCGCGAGTACTTTCTCAAGCACCAGGACGGCCTGGCGCGACGCCTTTCCCACAAGCGAGATGAGCAATTGGCGCGCCGCGCCTTGGCATTGGCGGGCGAGCCTGGCCTGGTACTCGATCTGCCATGCGGAGCGGGCCGTTTCTGGCCGCTGTTGGCGGAAAAGCCCAATCGGGTAATCATCGGTGCCGACAACTCCGAGGCCATGATTGAGACAGCCTGTGCGGCGCAACCGCCAGAAGTGGTGGCACGGGTACGGCCTTTGCAGACTTCGGCATTTGCCATCGACCTGCCAGATAACGCCGTGGACAGCATTTTCTGCATGCGCTTGTTCCATCACATTGGCGAGTCGGCGCACAGAAAGACCATTCTTTCGGAATTTCAAAGGGTTAGCCGTGATAGTGTGATCCTGTCCCTGTGGGTGGATGGCAACTTCAAGGCCTGGCGCCGGAAAAAGCTGGAGCAGCGCCGTAGCGCCAAGTCCGAACAGGATAATTACCAGAACCGTTTCGTGTTACCTGCCGAAACGGTCGAAGAAGAATTCAGGGCCGCCGGCTTCAGAATCCAGGAACGCCTCGACTTCCTGCCGTTCTATGCCATGTGGCGAGTCTACGTATTGCGTAAGGGGTAGTGTTTGATGGCTGTAGCCCATAAAGGGGAATCGCGGTTCGATTTTTACTGGCGTCAGCAAGGCGAGTGGGTCGAGGAGCCTAACCAGCGCCGCGGCGGCGAAAGTGGCGTGCAACGCCTCAACGATGCCAATGGCAAGCTGTTGTATGCCAAGCGCCAGGTTGGGCATATCTACCGCAGCCTGTTGCACCCTTTTGGTCGGCCGACGGTATTGCGTGAACTCGATGCGCTGAACAGTTTCGAGCAGCTGGGCGTGCGTGTACCGCGCATCGTCTTCTGTGGCGCGCAGCGCGATGCCGAGCACCAGTGGCGCGCGCTGCTGGTCAGCGAAGCGCTGGACGGTTTTGTCGAACTCGACACCTGGCATGCCGAAGGTGCCCGCGAGCATTACCCGCAGGTGGTGCATGAGCGCATGCTCAAGGACCTGGCGGACAACCTGGCGCGGATGCACCTGGGGCACTGGCAACACGGCTGCCTGTATGGCAAGCACGTATTCATCAAGGTGATCGGCGAGGGCGAGCAGGCCCGCGTCGAAGTGGCGCTGCTGGACCTGGAAAAGTGCAGGCGGCGTATCAGTTGCCAGCGTGCGGCCGGCAATGACTTGCGTCAGCTCCGCCGCCATTCGTCGCTCAATGACGCGGAATGGCGGACGCTGCTCTACTTTTACAAGATGGCGTTTGGCAGCGCTGTCAAAGGGTTAGAGTAATGAAACTAGAAATTGCTCGAGCTTTGTTCCTGGTAGCTGGCCTGGCGGTGACCACCGTGGCGGTGGCTGCCTGGGAAGAGCCGAGACCGACGGTGTTCAGCAAGGCAGAAATGGCAGACCAGTGCGCGTTGCCGCGGGATGCAAAACCGCAGCAGGCCCGGACTGAGCCGGACCATGACCTTTTGCTGTTCCTGTTTGGCTTGCGTCAAGGGTTGCGACCATTCGGTTGAACCCTGCGTTAGCGTGAAAAGCCAGAGGCCTCGCGATTGCGGGGCCTCTGGCTTTTTGCGGCTGCGTTGCCGGCCTCCCCGCGGGCATGCCCGCTCCCACAGGTCGGCTCAAGCGATTGCAGGTTCCTTGGCGCTCGCCTTGTGCGCCAGCAGGGTGTAGATACACGGCAACACAAACAAGGTAAACAGCGTGCCAATCGACATCCCGGTGGCAATCACCATACCGATGTCAAAACGGCTGACCGCTCCCGCCCCGGTTGCCAGAATCAGCGGCACCATGCCGAACACCATGGCCGCCGTGGTCATCAGCACCGGCCGCAGGCGAATGGCCGCTGCTTCCTCGATCGCTTCGCGCACGCTCAGGCCCCGCTCCTCACGTAGCTGATTGGCGAACTCGACGATCAGGATACCGTGCTTGCTGATCAGTCCGATCAAAGTCACCAGCCCGACCTGGGTATAGATGTTCATGCTCGACACACCCAGGAACAGCGGCAAAAGCGCGCCACAGATCGACAACGGCACTGTCACCAGAATCACCAACGGGTCGCGGAAGCTCTCGAACTGGGCAGCCAGTACAAGGAAAATGATCGCCAGCGCCAGGCCGAAGGTGACCCACAATGCGCTACCTTCCTGAACGTACTGCCGGGCCACGCCGGCGTAGTCGAAGGCAAAGCCTTCCGGGGCCTCTTCGCGAGCTATGTCCTGCACGGTCTTCAGCGCCTCGCCCAGGCTGACCATGGGTACGCCCTGGATGATTGCAGCGTTCAGTTGCTGGAACTGGTTGAGCTGGCGTGGGCGAGCGCGATCGGTGAGGGTGATCAGGGTCGACAGCGGCAGCAACTGGCCCTGGTCGTTCTTCACGTAGTAATTGTTCAGCCAGCCGGGGTTGTCGCGGTACGGCCGTTCAACCTGGGCGATCACCTTGTAGCTGCGGCCCTCAAGGGTGAATCGGTTGATTTCCGCCTCGCCCAGCAGGGTCGCCAGGGTGCTGCCGATGGTGTCCATCGACACCCCCATCTGTGCCGCCTTTGCCCGGTCGATGTCCACCACCACTTCGGGCTTGTCGAAGGCAAGATCGATATCGAGGAAGGCGAACTTGCCCGATTCCTGAGCGCGCTTCTTGATGCGTTGGGCCACTTCCAACAGTGCCGGGTAGTCGCCAGCGGTATTGATCACGAACTGGAACGGCAAGCCCTCGCCAGTGCCGGGCAACGACGGCAGGTTGAAGCCGAAGATCTGCAGCCCGCTGATTTCCTCGAGTTTGGCCTGCACTAGTGGCAGTAGCTCCATTTGTGTGCGTTCACGCTCGTTCCAAGGCTTGAGCAAAAAACCACCGATACCGGTCTGCACGCCATTGAAACCGTTGATCTGAAACGACGAATAGTATTCGGGGAAGGTCTTGAACAGCGGTGTGAACTCGTCGGTGTAGGCATTGAGATAGTCGAGGTTGGTCGGCTGGGGCGAGCTGCTCATCATGAAGATCACCCCTTGGTCCTCGTTGGGCGCCAGTTCGTTCTGGGTGAATTTGAGCAGCACCGGGATCAGGCACAGGACGATCACGGCAAACACCAGCACCACCGGCCGGCTGTCGAGGGTGGCGTGCAGCAAGCGCTGGTAGCGCCCCTTCAGGCGTTCGAACAGCTGGTCGAGGCGGTGGGCCAGGCCGCTCGGGTTCTGCTCCCGGCGCAGCAGCAGGGCGCACATCATCGGTGACAGGGTAAGGGCAACGATACCGGAAATGATCACCGCCCCGGCCAGCGTCAGGGCAAACTCCTTGAACAGCGCGCCCGTGAGCCCGGTCAGGAAGCCGATCGGTGCATACACCGCGGCAAGGGTGATGGTCATCGACACCACTGGCATGGCGATTTCGCGCGCGCCCTGCAGTGCCGCGTCGAACGGCGACTTGCCTTCTTCCATGTGCCGGTGGATGTTTTCCACCACCACAATGGCATCGTCCACCACCAGGCCGATGGCCAGCACCATGGCTAGCAGGGTCAGCAGGTTGAGCGAGTAGCCCATCATCTGCATGAAAAACAGTACACCGATCATCGACAACGGTATGGTCACCACCGGAATCAGCACCGAGCGCAGGGCACCGAGGAACAGGAACACCACCACGATGACGATCAGCACCGCTTCGCCCAAGGTCTTGATCACTTCGTCGATCGAAGCCTGGATGAACCGCGTGGCGTCGTAGGCAATCGACACTTTCAGTGCCGAGGGCAGCTGGCTTTCCAGCTCTGGCATGATGCGCCGCACTTCCTTGATGACATCCAGCGGGTTGGCGGCCGGGGTGGCCTTGATGCCGATATAGACCGACGGGGTGCCGTCGAACGAGCTGACCGTGTCGTAGTTTTCTGCGCCCATCTCGACCCGCGCCACATCGCCCAGCAGCACGCGGCTGTCACCGCTGGTCTTGAGCGGCAGGGCGGCGAACGCCTCGGCCGACTTCAGCTCGGTACTGGCGTTGACGCTGGTGACCACATATTCGCCTTTGACTTCGCCTGCGGCGGAAAGGAAGTTGTAGCGGCGTACGGCATTGGTCACGTCGGTAGCCGAAAGGCCGAAACCGGCCAGTTTCACCGGGTCCAGCCACAAGCGCATGGCGAACACCTGGTTGCCGAGGATTTCCGCCTCGGCCATGCCCGGCAAAGTGGCCAGCTTGGGCTGGATAACCCGTGACAGGTAGTCGGTGATCTGCGGGTTACTCATTTCCTTGCTGTAGAAGCTGACGTACATCAGCGCCGAGGCGTCGGCAGCTTCCTTGCTCAGTACCGGGTCTTCTGAGTCCTGGGGTAGCTTGTTACGCACCTCATTGGCCTTGGCCAGCAGCTCGGTGAACAGCCGGTCGCTGTCGGCGCCAATGCGCGCGTAAATGGAAATGATCGAGAAGTTCTGCCGGCTCACCGAGGTCATGTAGTCGATGCCTTCGGCACTGGCCAGGCTCTGCTGCAATGGTTGAGTGATGTAGCCCTGGATGGTTTCGGCGTTGGCCCCGGGGTAGGCGGTGGTGACGGTGATCAGGGCGTTTTCCATTTGCGGGTACTGGCGGATCTGCAGCTTGTTCCAGGCCTGGAAGCCGAGCAGCAGAATCAGCAGGCTGACCACGCTGGCCAGCACCGGGCGGCGGATGAACGGGTCGGTGAACGCCATGCCAGCCTCCTGTCAGTCCTTGGCCGCTGCGCCCGGTTCGGGCTTGAGGGCGTTGTCCTGGCCAATGCGTATCGCGGCACCGGGGGTGAGTTTCAGCTGCCCGGCGGTGACCACCTGTTCCCCGGCCTGCAGGCCTTTGCTGACCACAACCACGCCGTCTCGGCGCTCGCCAGTCTGTACCGTGCGCTGTTCGGCGACCAGCAGGGGGTGGCCCTTGTCGTCGTTTTCCTGCTTACCGTTCTTGTCCTTTTTCGGTGAGACGACATACACCGAGTTGCCATACAGGGTGTAGGTAATGGCGCTTTCCGGCACCACCACTTGCGGTTGCGGGTTGGGCAGCAGGATCAACAGGCTGGCGAACATGCCTGGCAGCAGTTTGCCGTCGGGGTTGGCCATGGTGGCGCGTACCAGCAGGTTGCGCGTGGTTTCCTCGACCTTGGGGTTGATGGCGCTGAGGTTGGCGGGGAAGCGCTGGCCCGGGTAGGCGGCCACTTGCACCAGCACCTGCTGGCCCAGGCTCAGGTGTGGCAGGGCCTGTTCCGGCACGTTGAAGTCTACGTACAGGCTGGACGTGTCTTGCAGGGTGGCGATCACCGTGCCGGCGGCCAGGTACTGGCCGATGTCTACCTGGCGGATGCCGATGGTGCCGCTGAAAGGTGCATTGAGTCTCTTCTTGATCTTCTGCGCCCTGAGCTGCTCGACCACTGCCTGGTTGCGCCGGTATTGGGAGGAAAGGCGGTCAAATTCGCCGCGGGAGATGGCCGAATCGCCCACCAGCTGGCTGCCACGGCCGAAATCGACCTTGGCCAGGCCCAGGTCGGCCTGGGCGGTGCCGAGCAGGGCTGTTTCCTGATCGTCGTTGAGCTGCAATAGCAGTTGCCCGGCCTTGACCTGCTGGCCTGAGTCGAAGTGCAGGGATTTGACGATGCCTTCCACCTCCAGGCTCAGATCCACGCCCTGCAGCGCCTTGAGGCTGCCGACAGCGGGCAGGCGCTCTTGCCACTGGCGCTGTTCGGCCATGGCAGCCGCCACGGTGATGGGCGGCCTGGGGGCAGTGAACATCTGGATCTGCTGGTAGATCGAGAAGGCTTTGTAACCCCCCAGGGCCAGCACGATCAGCAGAACCACGGCCAACATGATGAGCATGCGGCGGCGCAGCATAGGTCCGGTTCCTTGGATGCAGTTGTTATTCGCTTCTACACGACAACGGGCGATCCTGCCCACGTGTGGATGGGGGAAGTATTGACTGTTTTTCGGGAGGAGGGGTGTGAAATGCCTGTGCTGGCCTTTTCGCGGCTAAAGCCGCTCCCACAGGGACCGTGTAGAACCCAGTGGGAGCGGCTTTAGCCGCGAAAGAGCCAGTGAATGCAACAGAAAAATCAGACGAGATGCAGGTGGTTGTCCCAGAAACCGGACGGCAGGTTCATCGGTTGCCCGACCAGTTCGGCCTTGCGGCAATCGTAGAACCGGCAACGGCCCTGCCCGGAGGTAACGACAAAGCCGTCCTTCACTGCGCCAACGCCTGCGCAGTCGGGCATCGGGGCATCCAGCCGCACCGCACCGCTGTCCAGGTCCCAGACGAACAGGCGATTGGCCCGCGGCGCCGTCAGCGCCACCAGCCGCAGCTCGCTGTGGATGGCAACGCTTGCGGTGTATTGGGCCATGGCTTGCAGTTGCCGCTCCGGCACCGGAAAGGCCTTGAATGGCTCGCCCGGGCGCTTGATCGCCAGCAGCTCGGCAGTTTCATCGGCATCGCCCATGAACTGCTGGCAGGCGGCGATGGTGCCATCGCTGGCCACTGCCAGGTGTCGCACGCTGTTCATCTGCTGGGCCAGGGTTTCCTTGCTCAGCAGGGTGCCGTCACGCTGCATCAGCACCAGGCTAGGTTGCATGGCATCGAGGTTCATCTCGACACGGCTTTCGGCTTCGGTACGGATACCGCCGTTGGCCACGACCAGCGTTTCGCCGTCGGGCAGCCAGGCAACCTCGTGCGGGCCGATACCGTGGGTCGGTATCTCGCCAGTGTGCACCAGGCGCTCGCCTTCGAAACGGTACACGCCAAGCACGCCCCGCCCCGGGTCGGTGGTGTCGTTCTCGGTGGCATACAGCCATTCGCCGCCTTTGTGCACCACGGCGTGGCCATAGAAGTGCCGGTTAGGCTGCGAGGCTACCGTTTGCAGCAGGCGCCCGTCACGCAGGTCGATCAGGTAGCTTTCGGTACCAGGGCGGCGGGCGACGAACAGGGCGATTGGCTGCTCGGGGTGGTGGATGATGGCATGGCAACGCTGAGCGACCTGGGTGCTGAACACCTGTGTGCCGTCCAGGCGAAAACCTACGGCAAAGTGCTGGCCGTTGCCGTTATCACGCGCCGAGAGCAGCAAGGGTTCGCTGCCTTTGTTGCGGAATAGGCTCCAGCCGCCCAAGGTGAGGGCACTGAGCAATACGCTACCGAGTTTGAGTGCCTGGCGTCGCAGCATGATCAGTCACCGTCGTTGGCATTGAAGCCCAGCTGGATGTTCAGTGCCTTGGCCAGATCGCTTTCGTGCAGGCGGTGGACGACGTTGAGGCTGTCGTAGATCTGGTTGAGGGTTTGTTGACCGGCGTCGTCGGCCAGCAGCTCACCCAGCGTTTTCTGGTTATCGGCCAGCAACTTGAGCGAGGTTGCGTAGGCAGCGTCGATCTTGTCCGCCAGCGCTTTCTGATCGCTGGGCAACAGGCCGCGCAGGCCCTGGTTGTCTACCCCGACCCAGACGGCTTCGGCGGCCTTGAGGCTGGCCTGCAGGCTGTTCATCGAGTTGTGGCTGCGCCAGGCCTCGGCCTGCAGCGGCTGCGGGATGCCCTTGCTCTGACGGCCCATCGGTGCGCCGAGCTTCTTCTTCAGGGTGTCCAGGGCGGTAACCTGGGCGCGCAGCAGATCGGCGATCGCCTCGTGGGAGTCGGCGTAGCGCTGGTTGGGGAACTTGGTCATCTGCGAGAGCATGCCGTCGGTGCTGTTCCAGCCTTTGAGAATTTCCTCTGCCAAAGCCTTCTGGTGCGCGCCGATGGCCACCAGCAGCGGGCAGTAGCGGGCCTTCTGTTCGGCAGTGGCGATGTCCGGCTTGCTGTCGAACAGGATGTACTCATAGGCCGACAGGCCACGTACCACCACGCTGGACTTGCCCAACGCCTCAGCATCAACCGGCTTGTCGCCGTTGACCAGTTGCTCGACCTGACGGCCGACCAGGTTTTTCTTGTCGGGCCAGAATTGTACCTGCCAGGCGCGGTTGCCTTCGGCCAACGGGCCGACCAGCAGCGGCTGAAGCTCGGCCCAGGCTTTTTGTGCGTTGAGGAAGTCGGCGCGGGCTTTGTCCAGGCTTTCCTTGCCTTCGCAGTAGGCCAGGGCGCTGGCAGCCAGCGTACGGTCGGCTTCGACCCAGCGGCTGTAGGTAGGCAGGATTACCTGGTTGGCGATGGCGGCGGAGGTCACTGCTTGCGGGTCTTGTGGCGAGCAGGCACCGAGGGCGAGTGCGGCGAGGCTTGTGAACAACAGTTTGGGTCGGAACATGCCCGGCTCCTTTGCGCGTTTAAAGTGAGTTCAGGAACGCCAGCAACGCGGCGCGCTGCTCGGCATTGAAAGTGAGTACGAAGTTGCGTGCCGCCTCGGCTTCGCCACCGTGCCACAGCACGGCTTCAAGCAGGTTGCGGGCGCGGCCGTCATGCAGGAACTGACTGTGGCCACTGACCGTTTCGCTCAGGCCGATGCCCCACAGCGGCGCGGTGCGCCAGTCCTGGCCGTTGGCGGCAAATTCGGTGCGCTCGTCGGCCAGCCCCGGGCCCATGTCATGCAGCAGCAGGTCGCTGTAGGGGCGGATGACCTGGTTGGCCAACTCTGGTTCGGTGGCGTCGGCGGCGGTGGTGAACTGCGGTGTGTGGCAACCTTGGCAACCCGCCTGGTAGAACAGGTTCTTGCCCGCCAGTACCTGTGGCGAGCCGACGTCGCGGCGGGCCGGCACAGCCAGGTTGCGGGTGTAGAACGTGACCAGGCGCAGGATGTTGTCGCTGACTTCTTTCTCGCCATCGGCCCCGTCGCCGTTGGGCGCAGCCAGGCAGCCGGTTTGTGCCGGGGTGCAATCGTCGTTGGGCTGCAGGGTGCTGGTCAGCCCCATGTCGCCGGCAAAGGCGTGCACGTTCTGCTGGTTGACGTTGGGCTGCCCGGCTTTCCAGCCGAAGCGGCCGATCACTGTTTTGCCCTGGGCATCGTCCCATACACGGTTGGCCCGCCCGCGGATGCCATCGCGGTTGCGGTCGTCCGGGTCTTCGTTGGCCAGCAGGTCGGCTTCGGGGATAGCTTCAAGCAGGCCCAGTCCGATCATTGGTGGTGCCACCCGCGCCGAAAAGCGCGTGTCGGGGTGCATCACACCATAGCCGAGCTGGGTGATTTGCAGGGCCGGCTTGCGCAGCTCGACCTGATGGCCGTCCTTGAATGACACGGTTTCGCTGGTGTAGCTGACCCGCACCTTGCCTTCCGGCGCCACGCCGGGGATGGCCATGTCCTGCAACTGGGTGCCGTAGACCGGCTCTGGTACCACGCCGAGGCGCTCGATCACTTTGGCCAGGTAGGGTTGGTCGGGGATCGACAGGCGCACCAGCATACCCACCGCGTTGCTGTCACCCGGTTCAGGCGGGTGGCCACGTCCATCGCGCACGTGGCAGTTCTGACAGGCGTTGGTATTGAACAGCGGGCCCAGACCATCACGCGCGGTGGTGGTGGACGGGGCAATCACCCAGGGGTTGCGAAAGAAGCTGTTGCCAACGGCGAAGTCCAGGCGCAGCTCTGGCGAGAGGTTAGCCGAGGGCAGGGAATAGGCATTGCGATCGCTGCGCTGCACGGTCGCCTTGCCACCCGATAACGCTTCGCCGGGCTCGGCGTGGGTGAAACGCGGGGCGTCGTCACAGGCGGCCAGGGCACAGGCCAGCAGCAGGGGGGGGAGTCGGGACAGCGACAAGGACATCGAGAATCCTGGGCGTGAGCGAAAAACCGGCGTGCAGCTTAGCAGGCCCAGGATCATTGAATAAGAGCAATTTGCGTTTGCTTGATGAAATTGCTGCGAGCGCAGTTGGTCAGGCCATATAGAGCATGAAGTGTCGGTTGACCAGGTTGACGATCAGGTTCTTGTTGCCGCCACCGCGATTATCGCCGGTGACTTCGATGACTTGTTCGCTGGTGTATTCCATGGAAGAGGCGGTAATGCACTTGACTGCGTCCTCGTGCGCAGGTTGCCAGTAGTCCTGGAATATCCAGATGCTGGTGTCGGCAGACGGGCCGAGGATCAGGCGCAAGGCCTTGTGGTTCTCCGTCGATCTGCCAATCCATGGGATGGCCAGCGAGCCATTCCAGACGTGCTGGGCGCCGACTGCCAGGCTGTTGCTGCGGTTTTCACCGTCGATCAGGGTCAAGGTATAAGGGGTGTTATTGGCGATGGAGCGCAAGTAGGTGACGTTGGCCATGTAGTGTTTCCTTTTAATGTTCAGTTTTCGGGCGTGGTAACGGGCTAGTCGGGGCGCGATAGACATAGGCCGCGAGCAAGGTGATTTCGTTGAACGGGGGGTCGAGCTCGGCGGGATGAAAGCGACCGAGCAGTTGCAGCCCTTGGTCAATGGCGACCGCTTCGAACATTCGGCGATCGGTTTCGTTGGGGTCGTACAGGTAGATCTTGCCGGGGCGGGCAACTACCCTGCACATTTCCTCGGCCACGTGGTGGGTAATCGGAGCGCCCATCAGCGTCACGTGAGGGACTGCATGGTCGTCGAGGGGAAAGTCCGGAGCATCGTATTCGTATACGACGATGAGGTTGGGAATGTGCCCGCCTGCGAACGGCCCGTTGGAGATGAGCTGGCCGGCCTTGTTCAGGTTGTACGCATCGTTGAATCCGGTAATGAGGTCCCCCCCATTCATGCGCTGGACGATTCGGCCTTCGCCCCAGACATCAAGAATCTGCAGCACTGTGCCTCCTGTTAGCTTTGATCGAAGGCCTACAGGATGAGCATCTGCGCGTACGCCAGGCAGCAGGAAGCGTTTTACCCGGCAGCAAACGAAAACGCCCGGCACAAGGCCGGGCGTTTGCGTTGAAGCGCTACAGCAGGATCAGAACTCGTGATCTGCAGTGTCCGGGTTCAGGTTGGCAATACCCAGCTTGCCTGCGGCCTGCTCGATCGACCCGGTCTGCTTGACCAGGGCAGCGATGGCGTCACGTACAACCTGGTTGCCGGCAGCGTTGTCGGCGGCGATCAGCTGGTCGTAGTGCTCGCCTTTGAGGGCATGGTCGACGATTACCTGAAGCTTGGCCTCGGTGGCTTCCAGGTCGGCCTTGAGGGTTGCATCGGCGGCTGGGTCAACCTTGGCGACCAGCGACGACAGGCTAGGGCCGGTCATCTTGGTGCCGTCCGCACGGGTGTACTCGCCCAGGTAGACGTTGCGGATGCCCTTGGCGTCGTAGAAGTGCGAGTAGTGGGTGTTGTCGCTGAAGCAGTCCTGCTCGTCTTCCGGCGAGTTGGCTTCCAGCGAAACTTTCATGCGCTCACCCGCCAGTTCGCCCAGCGACAGGCTGCCCATGCCGAACAGCATCTTGCGCAGGCCGTCGTTGACAGGCTCGGCTTCCAGCTTGGCGCGGTAGTTGTCGGCGACGTTCGGTGCCCAGTTGCCGACCATCTCTTCGAGATCGGTGACCAGCAGGTCGGTAACCGCTTTCAGGTAGGCGCGGCGGCGGTCGTTGTGGCCACCGGTAGCGCCCTGGCCTTCCAGGTAGTCGGATGCCGGACGGTTGCCAGCGCCTGGGCCGGTGCCGTTCAGGTCCTGGCCCCAGAGCAGGAACTCGATGGCGTGATAGCCCGTGGCAACGTTGGCTTCGGAGCCAGCCAGCTCGTTCAGGCCAGCCAGTTTTTCGGGGGTGATGTCCTTGACGTCGACCTTCTCTTCACCCACCTGGATCTCGGTGTTGGCAATGATGTTGGCGCTGGCCGCCGGGTTGCCCAAGGCGTGCTCGTAGCTCTTGTCGACGTAGTCGATCAGGCCTTCGTCCAGGGGCCAAGCGTTCACCTGGCCTTCCCAGTCGTCGATGATGGTGTTGCCAAAGCGGAAGGCTTCGCTCTGCAGGTACGGTACACGCGCGGCGAACCAGGCTTCCTTGGCGGCTTTCAGGGTTTCGTCGTTGGGCTTGGCCAGGAACGCGTCGACTGCGGTCTGCAGCGCCTTGGCAGTGCTCAGCGAGTCGCTGTACACGGCGTAGACCATGTCGGTGTAATGCTTGACCACGGCTTTGCCGGCTGCTTCGTCGACAGCGGCTGGCGCAGCAGCGGTGGTGGCAGCAGCAGGTGCCTGGGCTTGCGCCGCGGCGGCTTTTTCGTCCTTGCCTTCACCGCAACCGGCGAGGGCGATGGCAATGGCCAGCAGACTGGCGGAGGCCAGAGGCATTCGAATCATTGTTGGTTTTCCTGCATCGTGTGGTTGGACCAAGGGGTGGACCGTGCGCCGTGGCACGCGAAACTACAACATCATGCGAAAGATTTGCATTTGCTGTAAAGGGGCGGGCGCGCAATTCATGTAAATCCGGGGCACGGCCTGTAACCGGGCAGGTGGCCTCAGGACACCGAAACCCGGTTGCGTTGCGCTTGTTTGAGGAAGTGGGTCAGTTCGCGGGCTGAAAGGGGTTTGCTGTAGTGGTAGCCCTGGCCCTCGTGGCAACCCTGGGCCACGATGTAGGTTTCCTGCTCGGCCGTTTCCACGCCCTCGGCGATTACCTGCATCCCCAGGCTCTTGCCCAGCTGGATGATGGCGCGAACGATGGTGGCGTCGTCATCGTCGTCGAGCAGGTCCTGAACGAAGCTCTTGTCGATCTTGATCTTGTCCAGCGGCAGCGATTTCAGGTAACTGAGGGACGAGTAGCCGGTGCCGAAGTCGTCGATGGCAATCAGCGCCCCGGAGCGGCGCAGGCTCAACAGGTGCTGGGCTGCGGTACTGATGTCTTCCATCAGGCCGGTTTCAGTGACTTCCAGTTCCAGGCTGCGCGGTGGTAGGCGATAAGCTTGCAGCAGGTTGTTGACCACCCGTGGCAGCTCGCTGTGGTGCAGTTGCACGGTAGACAGGTTGACCGCCATGCGCAGGTCGCTGAAGCCCTGATCGTGCCATTCGCGCAGTTGTCGACAAGCCTGGTCAAGCACCCATTCGCCGATGCTGATGATGCTGCCATTCTGCTCGGCCAAAGGGATGAACTGATCGGGTGGCACCATGCCCAGTTCCGGGTGCTGCCAGCGCAGCAGGGCTTCTACGCCAACCACCCGGTGGTCGCGGTAGCTGATCTGTGGCTGGTACACCAGGTACAGCTGGTTGCGCGACAGGGCTTCACGCAGGTCCTTTTCCAGTTCGCGACGGCGGCGCATCTCGCTGTCGACGCTGGCGATATAGAATTGGTAGCGGTTGCGCGAACGGACCTTGGCCAGGGTCATGGTCTGTTCGGCTTTCTGCAGCAGTTTTTCGGTGCTGTCGCCGTCTTCGGGGAACAGGGTGATGCCGATGGTCGCACGCAGGCGGATTTGCTCGTGGTCGAGGTCGAACGCCACTTCCAGGTCGTCGAGGATGCTCTGCGCCAGTTCGGCAGCCTCGTAGGGCTGCTCGATATTGGCCTGTACCAGGGCGAACTGGTCACCGCCCAGCCGTGCCAGGGCGCCCAATCGGCCGCTGTGGGCGCGTAGCCGGTCGGCCAGGGCCAGCAGCAACTGGTCACCGACCTGGTAGCTGAATTGTTCGTTGATGCCCTTGAAGTCGTCCAGGCCTAAGCACAGCACTGCCACGCGGTGCTGTAGGCGGCCGCCGTCGACGAGGATCTTGTCCAGTTGCTGCTGCAGTTGCTGGCGGTTGGGCAGGCCGGTGAGGAAGTCATACTGGGCCATGCGCTGCAGGCTGTTTTCCGCCTCGTGGCGTAGATGGGTGTTGCGTTCGATCGAGGCCAGCAACTGGTTGGCGGTGTTCACCCACAGCCCCAGTTCGTTTTTCTCGTGGCCCTTGAGCAGCGGTATCTGGTGCTGGCTGGGGCGGTCAGGGTTGATCTGGGTGAGATGCTCGATGATCTTCGACAGCGGTTTGGTGAGCAGCCAGTGGTAGACCAGGTACAGCACCAGGCCCATGGCCATGGCCCGCAGCACCCCGGAAATGAAGATGATTACCGCGTTGATCAGGAAATCTTTACCGTAGGACGAGGTATCGAGGGTAATGCTGAGGTCGCCGTAGTATTCGCTGTAAGGGCCACGGCCGACCAGTTGCGTGGTGTAGGTGCGTTCCTGGCCGAGGATGAGGTCGGTGAGCCAGCGCATGGACATGTCCTGCAGCGGGCGGGACTTTTCTGCCAGCATGGTTTCGTTGGGATGGCCAATGGAGGCCATGCGCACCGATTCGTCCTGGAACAGGCCTTCAATGACCTGCATGCCCATTTCACGGTCGAGGCTGTACACCGCCTGGGTCGAAGGGTCACGGAACATGTCGAGGATGCGCTGGGCATCATTGTTCACGGCTTGGCGGGTCTTGTAGGTGTCGTAGATGATTTGCGCACAGCTGAGCACGACGCCAACCGCCAACGCCGACAGCAGCACGACCCTGAGCAACTTGACCGACAAGCTGTTCCGCAATTCCAGCTTCAATGGGGTTTCCTTAATCCATGCGCATGGCATCATTTTGCCATCAACAATGACGATACACTACCGGCCGACCATTAGCAGTGTATCGGTTGCCTGACCCCGCAACTTGAATGCGCTGTGTCAATCTTCCAGAGGTTTGATGTTAGCGTGGTATGCGGGCTGAGCAAGCAAAACCGTGGCAGCCTCTTTGCGGGCAATACAGGCATAAAAAAACCCGGCACGTGGCCGGGTTTCTTGCTCAAGGCTGAGGGACTCAGGCCTTGAAGGTCTTGCCTTCGAACTGCTCGGCAACGAAGGCCCAGTTGACCAGGTTCCAGAACGCCTCGACGTACTTCGGACGCAGGTTGCGGTAGTCGATGTAGTAGGCGTGTTCCCAGACGTCGCAGGTCAGCAGCGGGGTGTCGCCGTTGGTCAGTGGGCAGCCGGCGCCGATGGTGCTGGCCAGGGCCAGGGAACCGTCAGCTTTCTTCACCAGCCAGCCCCAGCCGGAACCGAAGGTGCCAACCGAAGTCTTGGTGAACTCTTCCTTGAACTTGTCGAAGGAACCGAAAGCGGCGTTGATGGCGTCAGCCAGTGCACCGGTCGGCTGGCCGCCGCCGTTTGGCGACAGGCAGTTCCAGTAGAAGGTGTGGTTCCAGACTTGAGCGGCGTTGTTGAAGATGCCGCCCGAAGAGCTCTTGACGATCTCTTCCAGGGTCTTGCCTTCGAATTCGGTGCCTGGGACCAGGTTGTTCAGGTTCACGACATAGGTGTTGTGGTGCTTGTCGTGGTGATACTCCAGGGTTTCCTTGGAGATGTGCGGCTGCAGGGCATCGTGGGCGTACGGCAGCGGCGGCAATTCAAAAGCCATGGTGGATCTCCTGATTCAGGTCTGTTTGCGGTTTGCGCAAGGCCGATCACGGGCGGCCCGATAAGCGTCGGCGAGTCTGTACTCTTTGCGACGCAAGCGCTGGATCATAGCACCGGGCCCGGCGCATAACCACGCAACAAACATAGGGAATAGAGGTTCCGGAGGGGTAGGGCTGAGCCGACCGGCGGCTCGGCGCTGCGCGGGTGTTGCCTGCAAGACCGACTGCCGCTCGATCTTGCAGTCGATGAATATGTCGCGCCAGGCCCCGAGGTCAGTTGAAGATCAGTTGCGCAGCCACCGCAAACATCATCACTGCCACCATCAGGTCGAGCATCCGCCAGGTCGCCGGCCGCGCCAGCCACGGAGCCAGCCACGCCGCGCCAATGGCCAGGGTCGAGAACCACAGCAGTGAAGCGCTGGCCGCCCCGGCCACGTAGGCGCCAGGGGCGGACTGTTGGGCGCCCAGCGAGCCGATCAGCAACACGGTGTCGAGGTACACGTGCGGGTTCAGCAGGGTCACCGCCAGGGCGCTGAGCAGCACGGCGCGACGTGAGCGAACGCCCTGGCCTTGCTGGTGCTGCAGGCTCTGCTTGGAGCAGGCGCTTCGCAGCGCCTTGGCGCCGTACCAGATCAGGAACACCGCGCCGCCCCAGCGGGCAATCGCCAGCAAGGTCGGATTATGTGCCAGCACGGTGGCCAGGCCGAATACCCCGGCGGCCACGAGGATGGCATCACAGACGATGCACAGTGCTGCCACCGGCAGATGATGCTCACGACGCAGGCTCTGGGCAAGGACGAAGGCGTTCTGGGCGCCGATGGCCATGATCAGGCCGAAGGCCACCAGCATGCCATTGAGATAGCTTTGCCACATGGCAGGGCTCTCCAAAAAGGGTCACGGAAGATGCTGGCCATTGTGATGTTCGGCGCTGTATAAGAAAAACAAATAAAGCTGATCACCCATTAGGAAAATCGATGTTCGACTACAAACTGCTGGCTGCCCTTGCGGCAGTGATCGAACAAGGCGGTTTCGAGCGTGCAGCGCAGGTACTGGGCTTGTCGCAGTCGGCCATTTCCCAGCGCATCAAGTTGCTTGAGGCGCGGGTCGGCCAGCCGGTACTGGTGCGTGCCACGCCGCCCGGCACGACCGAAGTCGGCCGCCAGCTACTCAACCATGTGCAGCAGGTGCGCCTGCTCGAGCGCGACCTGCAGCGCCAGGTACCGGCGCTGGACGAAGAGGGCATGCCGGAGCGCCTGCGCATCGCCCTCAACGCCGATAGCCTGGCCACCTGGTGGGCCGGCGCGGTGGGCAACTTCTGCGCACAACAGAACGTGCTGACCGACCTGGTGGTTGAGGACCAGGAAGTGGGCCTTAAACGCATGCGTGCCGGCGAAGTGGCAGCCTGCCTGTGTGGGAGTGAGCGGCCGGTAGCCGGCGCACGCAGTTTGCCACTGGGGGCCATGCGCTACCGGGCGCTGGCCAGTCCCGTGTTCATGGCGCGGCACTTCCCCCAAGGTTTTGTCGCCAGCCGCTTGGCCCGTACCCCGGCGATCGTGTACGGCCCGGACGATTTTCTGCAGCATCGCTACCTGGCATCGCTGGGCATAGAGGGTGGTTTCCTGCACCACCTGTGCCCTTCATCCGAAGGCTTCCTGCGCATGACCGAGGCTGGGTTGGGGTGGGGCCTGGTGCCCGAACTGCAGGCCCGGGAGCAACTGGCCAGTGGGCAATTGGTGGAAATCTGTCGCGATACCCCCATCGATGTACCGCTGTACTGGCATCATTGGCGCAATGGCGGGCAATTGCTCGCGCAATTGACCGACCACCTGCGGCACACCGCACAACATTGGCTGGTGCCCTTGTAGCCATGGCTGGCGTCAGTTGCATCTGAAATCTGGCAAGACGGAGTGTTACATGCGAATTCTGGTCACCGGCGCGAGTGGCTTCATTGGCGGGCGCTTTGCGCGTTTCGCCCTGGAGCAAGGCCTGGACGTGCGCGTCAGCGGCCGCCGTGCCGAAGGGGTCGAGCACCTGGTCAAGCGTGGCGCACAGTTCATCCCGGGCGATCTGGGTGACGCCGAGCTGGCCCGGCGTTTGTGCCAGGGTGTCGAAGCCGTGGTGCACTGCGCTGGCGCGGTGGGGAACTGGGGGCGCTATCAGGATTTCTACCAGGGCAACGTGGTGGTGACCGAGAACGTGGTCGAGGGCTGCCTGAAGGAGCATGTGCGGCGCCTGGTGCATCTGTCTTCGCCGTCGATCTATTTCAATGGCCGTTCGCGTCTGGACATCCGTGAAGACCAGGTGCCGCGTCGCTTCCTCGATCACTATGGGCAAACCAAGTACCTGGCCGAGCAGAAAGTGTTCGGTGCCCAGGAGTTCGGCCTGGAAGTGCTGGCGCTGCGTCCGCGCTTCGTCACCGGCGCTGGCGATGCCAGTATCTTCCCGCGGCTGATGCAGATGCAGCGCAAAGGGCGTGTGGCGATCATCGGTAATGGCCTGAACAAGGTCGATTTCACCAGTGTCCACAACCTCAACGAGGCGCTGCTGAGTGCATTGTTCGCTGATGACCGGGCGCTGGGTCAGGCTTACAACATAAGCAACGGCCAGCCACTGCCGCTGTGGGACGTGGTCAACTACGTGATGCGCCAGATGCAGCTTCCCCAAGTGACCCGCTACCGTTCCTATGGCCTTGCCTACAGCCTGGCCGCGCTGAATGAGGCGGCGTGCATGTTATGGCCAGGGCGCCCGCAACCGACCTTGTCGCGCCTGGGGATGCAGGTGATGAGCCGTGATTTCACCCTGGATATCAGCCGTGCCCGGCAGTACCTGGACTACCAGCCCAAGGTCAGCCTGTGGACGGCGGTGGATGAATTCTGTGGTTGGTGGAAGCATTTGCCGCCCGGCTGATAATGGTCATCAATGCGCCGCGCTGGCGGTTTATACTCGTGCCTCTTTGTGACTACTGCGGTTGAATGTATCCATGCGTAACCATGCTCACGATGACTTCGATGACGTGCCAGCCTTGCGTGCGGGCACCGTTGATGATGACGAACTGATACCGGCGCATGTGATACGCAGCCGCCAGAAAGCCACCCGCGGGGCCAGCACGGCGCCGTTGTGGGCTTTGATCGGTGCCTCGTTCATCGCGTTGGCGGGCCTGGGCTGGTGGAGTTTCCAGCAGATCTCGCTGATGGAGCAGCAACTGGTGGCGACCCAGGAAAGCTTTGCCCGCATCAGTGAAGAGGCGGCTGGGCGCCTTCAGGCGATCAGTGGCAAGGTGGCGGCCAGCGAGTCAGGCGCCACTACCAGCACTGAGGCATTGAAGTTGCAGCTGCGCCAGTTGCAGAAGGGTGTTGCCGGGCAGACCGGCGACCTGGGCAAGCGTCTGGAGCAGGTGCTGGCCGATACCCGAGAACAGCAGAAGGCCGTGACCGAGCTGCAAAGCCAGTTGCAGGCGCAGTTGACGCTGGTGAATGGCGAGCTGGCGGCGCTGCGTTCGGGCCAGGTCGATGGTGGCAAGCTTGATGCCCAATTGAAGAGCCTGAACGAGCAGGTTGCCGCGCTGAAGGCTGCGCAGGTGGATGGCGGCAAGCTGGACGCCCAGCTCAAGAGTTTGGGGGGCGAGGTGGCAGCGCTGAAGAAGCAGGGCAACCCGAGTGCGGCTATCCAGAGCCTGGAGCAGGACATGGTCGTGCTCAAGAGCCAGATCGACAACCGCCCGGCTGCGGCGTCCTCCAGTGGTGCTTCGGTGAAGGAGTTCGATGCCTTCCGTGCGCAGATGACGCGTAACCTGAACACGCTGCAAAGCCAGATTCAGAACCTGCAGCAACAGATCAACGCTCGTCCGTGACATCAGCTGAGCCTTATTCGCGGGCACGCCCGCTCTCACTGGATCAAGAACAGCTTTCAAGCTTTTCGCTGTACCGGTGGGAGCGGGCGTGCCCGCGAACGGCCCTCGATCACAACCGCGGATAATCGATGTAACCCACCGGCCCCTTGCCATAGAAGGTTTCGGGGTGTGCCTCGTTCAACGGCGCATCCGCTGCCAGCCGTGCCGGCAGGTCGGGGTTGGCGATGAACGGCACACCAAACGCCACGGCATCCGCTTTGCCACTGGCCAAGGCCGCATTGGCACTGGCCTTGTCGAACCGCTCGTTGACGATGTACGGGCCACCGAATGCCTCTTTGATCAGCGGCCCGATGCTGTCGTCGGCTTCCCGCTCCCGTGAGCAGATGAAGGCGATGCCGCGTTTGCCCAGCTCTCGGGCCACATAGGTGAAGGTCTCGGCGCGGTCGGCGTCGCCCATGTCGTGGGCGTCGGTACGCGGTGCCAGGTGCACACCTACGCGCTGCGCGCCCCACACTTCAATGGCCGCATCGGTCACCTCCAGCAACAGGCGCGCGCGGTTTTCCAGCGAGCCACCGTAACGGTCTGTGCGCTGGTTGGTGCTGCTTTGCAGGAACTGGTCGAGCAGGTAACCGTTGGCGCCATGGATCTCCACACCATCAAAACCGGCAGCCTTGGCATTTTCGGCACCACTGCGGTAGGCCTCGACGATGTCGTTGATTTCTTCGGTTTCCAGCGCCCGCGGGGTAGGGTAGTCACTCAGTGGGCGCACCAGGCTCACATGGCCCTTGGGCTGGATCGCGCTGGGGGCCACAGGCAGTTCGCCATTCAGATAGCTGGGGTGGGAGATACGACCCACGTGCCACAGTTGCAGGAAGATGCGACCGCCCGCGGCATGCACGGCCTTTGTCACGTTGTTCCAGCCACGTACCTGTTCATCGTTCCAGATGCCGGGGGTATCTGGGTAGCCGACGCCCATGGGGCTGACCGAAGTCGCCTCGCTGAGGATCAGCCCGGCGCTGGCCCGTTGTACGTAGTATTCGGCCATCAGCGCATTGGGCACGCGGCCTTCATCGGCGCGGCAGCGGGTCAGCGGGGCCATGATGATACGGTTGGGCAGTTGCAGGTCGCCCAGTTTGATCGGATCGAAAAGCGTGGTCATAGCGGTTACCTGCCTTGTCAAAGTGCTTGGCGCAGTTGTTCGAGAAACGCCTGGATGGTGGCTTCGTCGCGTTTGAAGAAGTGCCATTGGCCAATCTTCTGGCTGCTGATAAGCCCGGCGCGCTGCAAAGTGGCCAGGTGGGCAGAGACGGTCGACTGCGACAGGCCGCAGCGTTGGTCGATTTGCCCGGCACACACACCGTTTTCGGTGCTGTGGTACTGGTCTGGGAACTGGGTTGCCGGGTCTTTCAGCCAGCTGAGAATTTCTCGCCTGACCGGGTGGGCCAGTGCTTTTATGATTTCGTCGAGATCGAGTGGCATGGTTTGAGGCTCGCTGTAGCGGTATATCGCGATAGGACGAAATATAATTCGCTGTATTTCGATATACAAATACGAAGGCGTTCTTAGCTGAGCACGAATCGACATATCGCGTTATAACGATATGTTGGGCGGCGGTGCTAGACTGCGCTCATGAACTACCTCGCACACTTGCACCTGGGCGGCCCGGCGCCGCAACAATTGCTTGGCAGCCTTTACGGCGACTTTGTCAAAGGCTCGTTGGAAGGGCGCTTTCCGCCTGCGCTGGAGGCGGCCATCCGGCTGCACCGGCAAATCGACAGTTACACTGACCGGCACCCATTGGTGCTGGCGGCTCTGGCACGTTTTCCGCGCGAGCGGCGGCGTTTTGCCGGCATCGTTCTGGATGTGTTTTTCGACCATTGCCTGGCACGGCACTGGGGCAACTACGCCGATCAGCCGCTGGAGCAGTTCACTGGCGCGTTTTATCGGGTACTGCTGGCAGAGCCCGAGTTGCCTGGGCGGTTGGCGCGGATTGCGCCTTTCATGGCAGCGGATGACTGGCTAGGGGCGTATGGCGATTTTGCCACCCTGGAGCAGGTGTTCAACGGCATTGCCCGACGCTTGTCGCGGCCTGAGGGGATGGTTGGGGTGATGCTGGAGCTGGAGCGGTTGTATGAGCCGCTGCTGGCGGATTTTCGCGAATTCTACCCGCAGTTGCAGGCGTTTGCGGCGGTAGGGCGGATGTCTGACAGTTAGAGGTGTGTGGGTGATACTGGCCTCTTCGTGGGTGAACCCGCTCCTAAACGGGGCTGCCCGTAGGAGCGGGTTCACCCGCGAAAGGGCCAGAACAGGCAGTGCAAGCATTCAGGCAGCCCGCGCCTGCCGACGTGGCGCCATCTCCACGTCTTCAACCCCGAACAGCGTCAGGTGAATCGCCTGCTGTGCCTGCAACGCCAGCACTGCACGTTCCTTGCCCACGCTACCGATAGGCTGCAGCAGGTGGATGCACACCTCGCCTCGCGGCAGGGCAAACAGGCGCATCAGGTGCGACACCAGGTCGTCTTCACCAATGAACGGCGCTACCGGGTCGACCTGGCCATCACGCAGATACTGGATAGCGACTGGCTGCACTGCCACGCCACGGTCGATGGCACCTGCCAGCAGGCGGCCATGAAAGGTGCGCAGCGTGCGGCCGCTGGTGGTGGTGCCTTCGGGGAATATCAGCAGCGGGCGGGCCAGACCCAGTTGCCCGGCGATCTGTTCGCGCAGGCGCTGGCTGTCGCCACCACCACGGCGAATAAATAGCGTGCCGGCCTTTTCCGCCAACCAGCCGGCCACCGGCCAGTGCCGCACTTCGGCCTTGGACAGGAAAGACAGCGGTGTGAGCATGCCAAGCAGGGGTATGTCGGTCCAGGAAACATGGTTGCTGACCCACAGCATCGGCCGCTGTGGAAGTTCGCCAACTACCTTCACGTCGAAGGGTAGGGCGGCGACCAGGCGCTTCATGAACAGGCAGGTCCAGCGCTGGCGCCGTTCGATCGGCGCCTTGAAGCCCAAGCGTTCTCCCAAGGCGATAATGCTGGCCATCAGCATGCCCTGCGTCAGCACCAGCAGCAGTCGGATGAGGCGGGCCAGTACCCGCAACTTCGGCATCAGACCGCCGCCTTGAAGTGGCGGGCGTAGCGTGGGCACAGCTCGTCGCGTTTGAGCAGGATGAATACGTCAGCCACCTGGAAGTCCTCGTCCCAGCATGGTTCGCCGCAAATCTTCGCGCCCAGGCGCATGTAGGCCTTGAGCAGCGGTGGCATTTCGGCAATGACGTTGTTGGGCAGGGCCAGCTTCGGCAGCGGGTTTTTTGGTTCGGCACGCAGGTGTTCGGTGCACAGGTAGCGCTCACGCAGGCGCTGCATCACTGCATGGGCCTGCACGCCGCCGTCCTGCATGGAGATACTGGCGCAGCCCATCAGATAGCTGTAGCGGCCCTCGTTGAGCACCTCGGCCAGTTCACCCCAGAGCACGGCGATGGTGCCGCCGTTGCGGTAGTCGGGGGTCACGCAGGTACGGCCCAGCTCAAGGATCGGGCCTTGCAGCTGCAACAGGCCGTGCAGGCTGAACTCTTCTTCGCTGTAGAAGCGGCCCAGGCTGCTGGCGGCCTGATGATCGAGCAGGCGGGTGGTGGCAACCAGTTCGCCGGTGTTCAGGTCGCGTACACCAATGTGGCGGCAGTGCACGTCGTAGTCGTCCATGTCCAGGCCCTGCTCGGCACCTTTGAGCTTGGCCTTGAATTCTGCGCTGAATACTTTGTAGCGCAAGGCTTGGGCTTCTTGCAGCGCCGTGGCGCCAACCAGGCGTTCGGCTTGCAGACGGCGTTCAGTGCTGTAGTCGCCAGCGGTAGCGATCCGAGTCATTACGAGTCTCCATAAGCCAGCCAAGAAGGGTTGCGGCCGGTCGGCTTTGTTGTGCAAAGTCAGCCTAGGTAGACCCAGTGTCACCCCTGTGAATCTTTGGTGATGCTTGCGTGACACACCCTGAGCCTTAACTGAAAGCCCTCCAGCAAGGAGCTGTTCCATGGCCTGGTTGCAACGACTCAACGATCCGCTTCGCCTCGCGCCGACAGGCACCCTGGGCGAAACCTACGCCGCGCTGCTTGAGCGCCTCGGCCCGGTTGCCCCGTTCGAACTGGCGGTACTGGGCGGGCGTGCAATGGCCACCCCGGGCCTGGCCTTCCTGGTGGGTTACCAGGCTGCCCTTCGCGTGCTGTGGCCCAGTGCGCCGCACAGCCTTGGCGCCTTGTGTGCCACCGAGCGGCGCAGCGTGCGGCCGGCAGACATGCACACACGGCTGGACGCTCTGCGGCTGTCGGGTTGCAAAGACTTCGTTACTGCGGGCCTGGAGGCGGAGTGGTTGCTGGTGGCAGCGCGTAGCGAAGCGGCTGGCGCTGCGCCGCAGTTGAGCCTGGCGGTGGTTTACCCCGGGGAGCCGGGGGTAACACTGGAGCCATTGCCAACCCTGCCGCTGATGCCGGAAGTCGGTCATGGCCGATTGCTGCTGGAGCAGGCGTCGTGCGAGTTGCTGGCCGGTGACGGTTGGGATGCCTATGTGAAGCCGTTCCGTTCGCTGGAGGATTTGTATGTGCTCACGGCGCTGACCGCCTGGTTGTATGGCGTGGGGCAGGAGTGCGCCTGGCCGCAGGGGCTGCGCCTGCAGTTGCTTGGGCTGTTGGCTGGCTGCGCCGAGGGTAGCCGGCAGTGTGCCGATAGCATGGGTTGTCACTTGCTGCTGGGCGGGTTGTTTGCGCAGTTCCAGGCGTTGCGGGGGGAGATCGATGCAGCGTTGGCGACAGGGCCGGTGCATTGGGCGCAAATCTGGCAGCGTGACCAGGGGGTGATGGCACTGGCAGCGTCGGCGCGGGAGAAGCGGCTGAACAAGGCTTGGGTTGCTGCGGGCTTGTCATGAATGGCTGACAGGTATGTGTGAGCCGATGAGTTGCGGCGTGGTACCAGTGGAAGCGCGTTTACGTGCAAAGAGGCCGGTGAAGGCCGCGGAAAACCTGAAAGGCATTTCCTTTTATCGCGCTTGATCCACGCAAATCCCGGCCGTTGACGTATCATTGGCCGCCTGACGGCAACCCCCTCCAGGATCGCTTGCGCATGCTTGCCCTTCTTATCCAGACCCTGAACATCACGGCGCCGGTATTCGCCATGCTGTTCATGGGCGTCCTGCTCAAACGCATACACTTGATCGACGACAACTTCAACCGTGTCGCTTCGCAGCTGGTGTTCAACGTTTGCATGCCGGCGCTGCTGTTCCTCGGCATCTACCACGCCGACCTGGCCGCAGCGGTCAAGCCAGGCGTGCTCCTGTATTTCATCGTCGCCACTTTGGCCGGTTTCGCCATTGCCTGGGGCATGGCCATCTGGCGCAGCCCGATGGCCGACCGGGGCATCTATACCCAGGGCGCATTCCGCGGCAACAATGGTGTGATAGGCCTGGCCCTGGCCGCCAGCCTGTACGGTGACTATGGCATCTCCCTGGGGGCGGTGCTCGCAGGCTTGGTCATCCTCATGTACAACTCGCTGTCCGCGGTGGTGCTGGCGGTGTACAGCCCGGACCTCAAGTCCGATCCGTGGAGCATCTGCAAAAGCATTTTCAGCAACCCGCTGATTATTAGCGTGCTGGTGGCCGCACCGATGGCTTACGGCCAGGTGCCGCTGCCCAACTGGCTGCTGACCTCGGGCGACTACCTGGCACAGATGACGCTGCCGCTGGCGCTGATCTGTATCGGTGGCACGCTGTCGCTGGCAGCGCTGCGTAACTGTGGCCGGCTGGCCATCGATGCCAGCCTGGTGAAGATGCTCTGGCTGCCGCTGCTCGGCACTCTTGGTGCCTGGTTGTGCGGGTTTCGCGGGGCGGAGCTGGGCATCCTGTTCCTGTACATAGGCAGCCCGACCGCTGCAGCCAGCTACGTGATGGCGCGCGCGGCCAACGGCAATCATGAACTGGCCGCGTCGATCATCGTGATTACCACGCTAATGGCGGCGATCACCACCAACATTGGTATTTTCATCTTGCAGTGGGGCGGATGGATCTAGATCCTTGACTGCAAATAACAGCAACAACACTGCCTCACTGAGCTAAAGGACACTTCATGCAAGACCAGAGCACGCCCGAGCGGTTACAGCGCGGGCTGAAGAATCGCCATATCCAGCTGATCGCGCTGGGCGGGGCCATCGGTACCGGCTTGTTCCTGGGCATTGCCCAGACCATTCAGTTGGCCGGCCCCTCCGTGTTGCTGGGCTACGCCATCGCCGGCCTGATGGCCTTCCTGATCATGCGTCAGCTGGGCGAAATGGTGGTGGAAGAGCCGGTCGCCGGCAGCTTCAGCCACTTCGCCCACCAATACTGGAGCGAGTTCGCAGGCTTTGTCTCAGGCTGGAATTACTGGGTGGTGTACGTGCTGGTCGGCATGGCCGAGCTGACGGCAGTCGGTATCTACGTGCAGTACTGGTGGCCGGACTTCCCTACCTGGGCCACGGCGGCGATCTTCTTCGTGGTGATCAACCTGATCAACCTGACCCAGGTAAAAGTTTATGGCGAGATGGAGTTCTGGTTCGCCCTGGTCAAGGTGGTCGCCATCGTCAGCATGATCGGCTTTGGTGCCTGGTTGCTGGGCAGCGGTCATGGTGGCCCGGATGCCAGCGTGGCCAACCTGTGGCAGTACGGCGGCTTCTTCCCTAACGGCGTCACTGGCCTGGTAATGGCTCTGGCGGTGATCATGTTCTCGTTTGGTGGCCTGGAGCTGGTAGGCATCACGGCTGCCGAGGCCGACAACCCGCGCCAGAGCATCCCCAAGGCCACCAACCAGGTGGTGTACCGCATCCTGATTTTCTACATCGGTGCCTTGGCGGTGCTGTTGTCGCTGTACCCTTGGCAGAAGGTGGTGCAGGGCGGCAGCCCGTTCGTGATGATCTTCCACGAACTGGACAGCGACCTGGTGGCGACCATCCTCAATATCGTGGTGTTGACAGCTGCGCTCTCGGTGTACAACAGCTGTGTGTACGCCAATAGCCGTATGCTGTTCGGCCTGGCCAGCCAGGGCGACGCGCCGCGTCAGTTGCTGAAGGTAAGCCGTAGCGGCGTGCCGCTGACCGCGCTGGGCGTCTCGGCCTTTGCGACCGGCATGTGCGTGCTGATCAATTACCTGATGCCGGGAGGGGCCTTCGGCTTGCTGATGGCGTTGGCGGTGTCTGCGCTGGTGATCAACTGGGCGAGCATCAGTATCACCCACCTGAAATTCCGCAAGGCCAAGCTGGCCGCCGGGATCACCCCCTTCTACAAAAGCTTGGGGCACCCACTGACCAACTACCTGTGCCTGGCATTCATTGTGCTGATCCTGGTGGTGATGTACCTGACGCCGCCAATTCGCATCTCGGTAATGCTGATCCCGGCATGGATCGCTGTGCTGTGGGTGGCCTTCAAGCTGAAGAAGGCTCGCCAGGCCAAGGGCTGATCGGGTTTGTTCGTAAGGGGTATGCCGTTAGGTTTTCGGCGCCTGTGAGATCGAGCGCCGCGCGGGCGGCGCTTCGCGGGTAAACCCGCTCCTACGTTTGTTTCGGGCCAGTCCGTTCTGTGCCAGGCGCGCGCGACCGCCTTGTTTGTACGACGCGATATCGAGGCATGCGCCAAAGCGTTCGCGCGCAAATCCCGCAGGAATAATTGGCCCGAAACAAACCGTTCTGTGCCAGGCGCGCGCGACCGCCTTGTTTGTACGACGCGATATCGAGGCATGCGCCAACGCGTTCGCGCGCAAATCCCACAGGAATAATTGGCCCGAAACAAACGTAGGAGCGGGTTTACCCGCGAAGCGCCGCCCGCGCGGCGCTCGATCTCACAGGCGATGAAAGCCTAAAGGCATGCGTCTGGCGGCCCTGACGCGTGCCCCTTCCATGCCCCTCAATGCTGCCTCCGCCAGGCGCGCACGGTGGTGTACAGCAACACTGTGGCGAGCACCGGCAGTACATAGAACAGCATCAAGCGCTCCAGGCGGCCAGCCAGCGGCATACCCATGGTAAAAGCCGCCACATGCAGGCCGTAGGCCAGGTACAGGCAAAGAAGCACCAGGCCTTCGGCGCGAGTGATGCGGTAGCCGGAATAGAACACTGGCAGGCTCAGTATGGCAACGCCGAGCATTACAGGCAGATCGAAAGACAGCGCGTTAGGCGAAATCGACAGTGGCTCCGGGGTGACCAGCGCGGTCAGGCCCAGTACGGCCAGCAAGTTGAACAGGTTACTGCCGATTACAGTGCCCACCGCGATCTCCCGTTCGCCACGCAAGGCGGCGATCAGCGCAGCGGCCAGTTCCGGTAGGGAAGTGCAGATAGCGACGACCGTCAGGCCGATGATGCGCTCGGACAGGCCCAGGTCGGTGGCCACCTCGATGGCAGCTTCCAGCAGCAAGTGGCCCGCCAGGCTCAGCAGGCCGAGGCCTACCAATACCTGCAGCAGTGTACCTGACCAGAAGCGCCCGGCCCCGGACCTGGCGGCGTCTGGGGCCGGGTAGGTGCGTGCGTAGTGGCGCGATTGATGCCAGAGCATTGCCAGGTAACCGGCCAGCCCCAGTAATAGCAGTGCCCCTTCAACCCTGCCCAGGCGGGCATTGGCGGACAGTGCATACACCAGCCCGCTGGCGACGATCATCAATGGGATGTCCAGACGCACCAGCTGGCGTGACACCCGCAGCGGTATGATCAGTGCGGCCAGGCCGAGAATGACCAGTACGTTGAAGATGTTGCTGCCGATCACGCTGCCTACTGCCACATCCGGAGCGCCCTGGTAGGCAGCCTGCAGGCTTACGGTCAATTGTGGCGCGGTACTGCCGAAGGCCACCAGGCTCAGGCCTATGATCAGCGGACGAACATGCAGGCGCTGCGCCAGGCGCAAAGCGGAGCGCACCAGTAGCTCGGCGCCGCCGACCAGCAACAGCAGGGCAACGCCCATTTGCAGCAAGCTAAAAGTGGGAAGGGTGGCCAGGTCGAAAATGGTCGGACTCCTGTCGCGTCAGTCGCTAAGCCCTTGTACCCGCACGCGCGCTGTTCCGCTACGCAGCATGCCGATTTTTTCTGCTGCTGCGCGAGACAGGTCGATCAGGCGGCCGCGGATGTGCGGGCCACGGTCGTTGATACGTACCACCACACTGCGCTGGTTGGCCATGTTGGTGACCAGTACACGCGTGCCGAAAGGCAAGCTGCGGTGGGCGGCGGTAAGGCCGTGCTGGTTGAACGGTTCGCCACTGGCGGTGCGTTTGCCGTGGTGGCGCGACCCGTAGTAGGAAGCGGTGCCCGTCTGGTCGTAACCGCGCGGGTCGATGTCATGGCTGGCGCAACCGGCCAGGAAAGAAAACAGGGCGAGGGTGCCGAGGGATCGTTTTAGCAAGTCAGGTGCTCTCCGGTGCGGCCATTCGCGGGTAAACCCGCTCCTACAGGTGAAGCGTTGGCTTGTGTAGGAGCGGCTTCAGCCGCGAACGAGGGCGAAGCCCTCGCAGCATTACAGGGGGAAAATCATCACCCTTCGAGCTTGGCCTTGAGCAATTGGTTCACCTGCCCCGGGTTGGCCTTGCCTTTGGAAGCTTTCATGGCCTGGCCGACGAAGAAGCCGAACATCTTGCCGCGCTTGGCCTCATCGGCTGCACGATACTGTTCGACCTGCTCGGCATTGGCTGCCAGCATTTCGTCGAGCATTTTGTCGATCGCCCCGGTGTCGGTAACCTGTTTCAGGCCTTTGCTCTCGATGATGCTGTCGGCATCGCCTTCACCGGCGGCCATGGCCTCGAACACGGTCTTGGCAATCTTGCCGCTGATGGTGTTGTCACGAATGCGCAGCAGCATGCCGCCCAGCTGCGCGGCGCTGACTGGCGCCTGATCGATCTCGACACCCAGCTTGTTCAGCAGGCTACCCAGTTCGACCATGACCCAGTTGGCCGCCAGCTTGGCATCACCCCCGATTTTCACCACTTCTTCGAAGTAGTCTGCCTGTTCGCGGCTGGAAGCCAATACGTTGGCGTCGTAGGCCGACAGGCCGTACTGACTCTGGAAACGCTCGACCTTCTGGGGTGGCAGCTCCGGCAGGCCGGCGCGGATGGTTTCGAGGAAGCTGTCCTCGATGACTACCGGCAGCAGGTCGGGGTCGGGGAAGTAACGGTAGTCGTTGGCTTCCTCTTTGCTGCGCATGGAGCGCGTTTCGTCCTTGTTCGGGTCGTACAGGCGGGTTTCCTGCACCACTTTGCCACCGTCTTCGATCAGGTCGATCTGGCGCTGGATTTCGCTGTTGATCGCGCGCTCGATGAAACGGAACGAGTTGACGTTCTTGATTTCGCAGCGAGTGCCGAACTCGGTCTGGCCTTTCGGGCGGATCGATACGTTGCAGTCGCAGCGCAGAGAACCTTCGGCCATGTTGCCGTCGCAGATGCCCAGGTAGCGCACCAGCGCGTGGATCGCCTTGACGTAGGCGACGGCTTCCTTGGCGCTGCGCATGTCAGGCTCGGAGACGATTTCCAGCAGCGGGGTGCCGGCACGGTTCAGGTCGATGCCGGTGGAACCGCTGAAGTCTTCGTGCAGGCTCTTGCCGGCGTCCTCTTCCAGGTGCGCGCGGGTTACGCCGATGCGCTTGATGGTGCCGTCTTCCAGCGCGATGTCCAGGTGGCCCTTGCCGACGATCGGCAGGTCCATCTGGCTGATCTGGTAGCCCTTGGGCAGGTCCGGGTAGAAGTAGTTCTTGCGTGCGAACACGTTGCGCTTGCCGATCTCGGCATCGATGGCCAGGCCGAACATGCACGCCATGCGCACGGCTTCCTCGTTCAGCACCGGCAGTACGCCGGGCATGCCCAGGTCAACCAGGCTGGCCTGAGTATTCGGCTCGGAGCCAAAGGTGGTAGCGCTGCCGGAGAAGATCTTCGACTGGGTGGCGAGCTGAGTGTGAATTTCCAGCCCGATCACAACTTCCCATTGCATGTGTGAATTCCTCAGAAGCCGTTGGGGGCGCGGGTGTGCCAGTCGGTCACCTGTTGGTAGCGGTGCGCGACGTTGAGCAGGCGGCCTTCCTGGAAGTATGGCGCCAGCAGTTGCACGCCGACCGGCAGGCCGTCGACGAAGCCCGCAGGCATCGACAGGCCTGGCAGGCCCGCCAGGTTGGCGGTGATGGTGTAGACGTCTTCGAGATAGGCGGCAACCGGGTCGCTGCTCTTGGCGCCGAGCTTCCAGGCCGGGTTTGGCGTGGTCGGGCCGAGAATCAGGTCGACATCGTTGAAGGCGGCCATGAAGTCGTTCTTGATCAGGCGGCGGATTTGCTGCGCCTTCACGTAATAGGCGTCGTAGTAGCCGGCCGACAGGGCGTAGGTCCCGACCATGATGCGGCGCTGTACTTCAGCGCCGAAGCCTTCGCCGCGTGAGCGCTTGTACAGGTCGGTGAGGTCTTTCGGCTCTTCGCAGCGGTAGCCGAAGCGTACGCCGTCGAAACGCGACAGGTTGGAAGAGGCTTCAGCCGGGGCGATCACGTAGTAGGCCGGAATGGCATGCTGCATGTTCGGCAGGCTGATTTCCTTGACCACTGCACCGAGCTTTTCCAGCTCTTTGACGCTGGCCTGGACCAGGTCGGCGATGCGTGGGTCGAGACCGGCGCCGAAGTACTCTTTCGGCAGGCCGATGCGCAGGCCCTGAAGTGAAGCGTTCAGGTTGGCGCTGTAGTCCGGCACCGGCTCTTCGATGCTGGTGGAGTCCTTGGCGTCGAAACCGGCCATGCCTTGCAGCAGCAGCGCGCAGTCTTCGGCGGTGCGGGCCAGCGGGCCGCCCTGGTCGAGGCTGGAGGCGTAGGCGATCATGCCCCAGCGTGACACACGACCGTACGTCGGCTTGAGGCCGGTGAGGTTGGTCAGTGCCGCGGGCTGGCGGATCGAGCCGCCGGTGTCGGTGCCTGTGGTGGCGGGCAGCAGGCGTGCGGCCACTGCAGCGGCCGAACCACCGGACGAGCCGCCCGGAACGTGCTCAAGGTTCCACGGGTTTTTCACCGCGCCGTAATGGCTGGATTCGTTGGCCGAACCCATGGCGAACTCGTCCATGTTGGTCTTGCCCAGGGTGACCATGCCGGCTTCGGCCAGCTTGGCGACCACGGTGGCGTCATAGGGCGCCTTGAAGTTGTCGAGCATCTTCGAGCCGCAGCTGGTGCGTACGCCGTTGGTGCAGAACAGGTCTTTGTGGGCGATCGGTGCACCCAGCAGCGCGCCGGTTTCGCCAGCGGCGCGCCGGGCATCGGCGGCACGCGCCTGGCCCAGGGCCAGGTCGTCGGTGATGCTGATGAAGCTGTTGATCTGTGGGTCGAGCTGTTTGATGCGCGCCAGCAGCGCGCCAGTCAGCTCTTCGGAAGAAAACGATTTGTCGGCGAGTCCGCGGGCGATCTCGGCCAGGGTCAATTGATGCATGGCAGGCTCTATCCCTTACTCGATGACTTTGGGAACCAGGTACAGACCGCTTTCGGTCGACGGCGCAATGGCCTGGTAGGCGTCGCGCTGGTTGCTTTCGGTGACTTGGTCGGGACGCAGGCGCTGGCTGGCCTCCAGCGGGTGGGCCAGGGGCTCGATGCCAGTGGTATCGACCGCTTGCATCTGGTCGACCAGGCCGAGAATGCTGTTCAGGGCGTCAGTAATGCGTGGCAGTTCGCCATCATTCAGGCCCAGGCGGGCCAGATGGGCGATCTTTTCCACGTCGCAGCGTTCAAGCGCCATGAGGATCTCCAAGGGAAACAAAGAACGGAATTTGGGTCCGCAGTGAGGAACATGTCAGCTTTCTGGCGGTCTAACGGCCGCGAAATTCTGCTGGCGTGCTCGGAAAAACAGCCAATTTAACATATTGGCTCCTTGCCCAAAATCCCTGCCATTGTTAGAGTTTGCCGCACTTTTTTACCCACGCTTTCCCCAGGGTCACTTTCCCATGTTCAAGAAACTGCGTGGCATGTTTTCCAGCGATCTTTCGATCGACCTGGGTACTGCCAACACCCTTATTTACGTGCGTGAGCGCGGTATCGTCCTGAATGAACCCTCGGTTGTTGCCATCCGTACCCATGGCAACCAGAAAAGCGTCGTCGCCGTCGGTACCGAAGCTAAACGCATGCTGGGCCGAACGCCTGGCAACATTGCAGCCATTCGTCCGATGAAGGACGGCGTCATCGCCGACTTCAGCGTCTGCGAAAAAATGTTGCAGTATTTTATCAACAAGGTTCACGAGAACAGCTTCCTGCAGCCAAGCCCGCGCGTGCTGATCTGCGTGCCGTGCAAGTCGACCCAGGTAGAACGCCGCGCCATCCGCGAGTCGGCCCTCGGTGCGGGTGCCCGTGAAGTATTCCTGATCGAAGAGCCGATGGCCGCTGCCATCGGTGCAGGCCTGCCGGTTGAAGAGGCCCGCGGTTCGATGGTCGTCGATATCGGTGGTGGTACCACTGAAATCGCCCTGATCTCGTTGAACGGTGTGGTCTATGCCGAGTCCGTCCGTGTGGGCGGTGACCGCTTCGACGAAGCCATCGTTACCTACGTGCGCCGCAACTACGGCAGCCTGATCGGCGAATCCACCGCCGAACGTATCAAGCAGGAAATCGGTACTGCCTACCCAGGTGGCGAAGTACGTGAAGTCGACGTGCGTGGTCGCAACCTGGCCGAAGGTGTGCCGCGTGCCTTCACCCTGAACTCCAACGAAGTGCTCGAAGCGCTGCAGGAATCGCTGGCGACCATCGTCCAGGCGGTCAAGAGCGCCCTCGAGCAATCGCCGCCGGAACTTGCTTCGGACATCGCCGAGCGCGGCCTGGTGCTGACCGGTGGTGGTGCGCTGCTGCGTGACCTCGACAAACTGCTGGCCCAGGAAACCGGCCTGCCGGTAATCGTCGCCGAGGACCCGCTGACCTGCGTCGCCCGTGGCGGCGGTCGCGCCCTGGAAATGATGGACAAGCACGCAATGGACCTGCTCTCCAGCGAGTGATCCCGCTTGCTGTTCACGAGTGCCCGGTTTACAGGTAGTACGCACAGTGCTACCTGTATGTGCTGCGCTGGTGCCCGTTTGGGGCGCCGTAACCGTCAATCCGCAACCAGGCTGGTGCGTTGTCCCATGTCCAATGACCTCCTGAGTCGTCCACGAGGAACGGCCCATTAAACCGCTTTTCTCCAAGGGCCCTTCGCTGGGCGTTCGCCTGCTCGTTCTGGTGGTGATGTCAGTCGCGCTGATGGTTGTCGACGCGCGCTTTGACGTGCTCAAGCCCGTGCGCAGCCAGATGGGCCTGGTGCTGATGGAGTCGTACTGGATCACCGATTTGCCGCAGCGTGCCTGGCAAGGTGTGGCCGGCCAGTTCGGTAGCCGCACCGAGCTGATTGCCGAAAACGAGAAGCTCAAGACCGAAGCCCTGCTGCTGCAGGGGCGCCTGCAGAAGCTGGCGGCCCTGACCGAGCAGAACGTGCGGCTGCGCGAGTTGCTCAACTCTTCGGCGCTGGTCAACGAAAAGGTCGAAGTGGCCGAGCTGATCGGTGTCGACCCCAACCCGTTTACCCACCGTATTCTGATCAACAAGGGTGAGCGTGATGGTGTTTTCCTGGGCCAGCCGGTGCTCGATGCCCGCGGCCTGATGGGCCAGGTCGTAGAGTTGATGCCCTACACCGCGCGGGTGCTGTTGCTGACCGATACCACCCACAGCATTCCGGTGCAGGTCAACCGCAACGGCCTGCGTGCCATTGCCAGCGGCACTGGCAACCCGGAGCGCCTGGAGTTGCGCCATGTGGCCGACACTGCCGACATCAAGGAAGGCGACCTGCTGGTCAGTTCCGGCATGGGGCAGCGCTTTCCTGCCGGTTATCCGGTGGCCACGGTCAACGAAGTGATCCACGATTCCGGCCAGCCTTTTGCCATCGTCCGTGCCATCCCCACCGCCGCGCTTAACCGCAGCCGCTATATGTTGCTGGTGTTCAGTGACCGGCGTAGCCCGGAGCAGCGCGCCACTGATGCCGCCATTGCCCAGGAAGAGGCTGACCGCAAGGGCTCTGCACCTGCTGGCCAGCCGGCCGCTACCAGTGATCAGGTCGCACCCGCCGCTGGCACGCCTGCCGCGTCGGTCACACCGGCAGCACCAGCCACTTCGGTCGCGCAGCCAGCAGCCCCGTCTGCTGCACCTGCCACGCCGGCCGCACCCGCTCAACCCCGGAGGCAATGATGGCTGCATCACGCCGCAATAACGGCTGGATCATCTGGCTTACTTTCGCCATCGGCCTGCTGCTCAGCGTTTCCCCCATGCCGCAGTTCATGGAGGTGTTCCGGCCCATGTGGTTGGCCTTGCTGGTGTCGTTCTGGACCCTTGCCGTGCCGAACAAAGTCGGCATGACCACGGCATTCGTGCTGGGCCTGGCCGAGGACGTGCTGTATGGCACCCTGCTGGGGCAGAATGCGCTGGTTCTTACCTTCATCACCTTTCTGGTGCTGTCCCTGCAGCAGCGTCTGCGCATCTTCCCCATGTGGCAGCAAAGCCTGGTCATTCTGGTGATCTTTGGTATCGCCCAGTTGATCCAGCTGTGGCTCAGCGCACTGACCGGCAACCGCCTGCCCACCCTGGCGCTGGTCTGGTCGGCGGTGATCAGTGCCTTGCTCTGGCCGTGGATCAGCTTTGCCTTGCGCGACCTGCGTCGACGCTTGCATATCAACTGACGGCACACGCCGCTGACAGGGAGATGTCTGCATGACCCCGCTATATCTGGCTTCCGGCTCGCCCCGTCGTCGTGAACTGCTGATGCAGATCGGCGTGCCGTTCATGGTCATCAGTGCCCCCGTCGATGAATCTCCTCTACCCAACGAAAGCGCCCCTGCCTACGTCGAACGCCTGGCCCGGGCGAAGGCCGCCGCCGGCCTGGCCCGTGTCGACGACCCGGCTGTAGTGCTCGGCGCAGACACTGCCGTGGTGCTCGATGGTCGTATTCTCGGCAAACCGGAAAACCGCGAAGATGCCTTGGCCATGCTGGCTGACCTGTCAGGCCGTGAGCATCAGGTGCTGACTGCTGTCGCCCTGGACGATGGCCAGCGGGTGCACAGTTTTTGCGTTACCAGCAAGGTACGCTTTCGCGTCATCAGCACCGATGAAGCGCAACGCTATTGGGCCAGCGGCGAGCCAGCAGACAAGGCTGGCAGCTATGCCGTGCAGGGGCTGGGTGCGGTTTTCGTCACCGGCCTTTCCGGCAGCTACTCGGCGGTGGTTGGCTTGCCGCTCTGTGAAACGGCCGATTTGCTTGGCCAGTTCGGCATCGCCTGCTGGCAATCGCTCGCACATACGCCAGAGGTAACAAACCCGCAGTAGCCAGCAGTGCGTACGCCATCCATCATTAGAAAGAACCTTTGACGAGAGCCTGCCATGAGTGAAGAGATCCTGATCAACATCACCCCGATGGAGTCACGTGTGGCGGTGGTGGAAAACGGGGTGCTGCAGGAAGTGCACGTCGAGCGCACCCAGCGCCGTGGCATCGTCGGCAATATCTACAAGGGCAAGGTGGTGCGCGTGCTGCCAGGCATGCAGGCGGCCTTCGTCGACATCGGCCTTGAGCGCGCTGCGTTTATCCATGCGTCGGAAATCTCCCAGCGTGAAGGCTCGGCGGTAGAGAACATCACTGCACTGGTACATGAAGGCCAGGCCCTGGTGGTGCAGGTGACCAAGGACCCGATCGGCACCAAGGGTGCGCGCCTGACCACCCAGCTATCAATTCCGTCACGCTACCTGGTGTACATGCCGCGCAGCAGTCATGTTGGTATTTCGCTGAAAATCGAGGACGAAGCCGAGCGTGATCGCCTCAAGCAGGTGGTCAGCGACTGCATGGATAGCGAGAACATCAAGGATGCCGGCGGCTTCATCCTGCGCACCGCCGCCGAAGGCGCGCGTGCCGAGGAGATCTTGCAGGACATTCGCTACCTGCGCCGCCTGTGGGAACAGATTGGCACCCAGATCAAGACCTGTGGCGCGCCCACGGTCATTTATGAAGACCTTGGCCTGGCCCTGCGTACCCTGCGTGACCTGGTCAACCCGAAGATTGAGAAGATCCGCATCGACTCGCGGGAAACCTTCCAGAAGACCACGCAGTTCGTCGGCGAGCTGATGCCGGAAATTGCCGACCGCCTCGAACATTACCCGGGCGAGCGCCCGATCTTTGACCTGTACGGCGTCGAAGACGAGATCCAGCGGGCCCTGGAGCGCAAGGTGCCGTTGAAGTCCGGTGGCTACTTGGTAGTCGACCCGGCCGAAGCGATGACCACCATCGACGTCAACACCGGGGCTTTCGTCGGCCATCGCAACCTCGAAGAAACCATCTTCAAGACCAACCTCGAGGCCGCTACCGCCATCGCCAGGCAACTGCGCCTGCGCAACATTGGCGGCATCATCATCATCGACTTCATCGACATGGAAGACGAAGATCACCAGCGCCAGGTACTGCGTACTCTGGAAAAACAGCTGGAGCGTGATCACGCCAAGACCAACATCATCGGCATCACCGAACTGGGGCTGGTGCAGATGACCCGCAAGCGCACGCGGGAAAGCCTGGAGCAGGTGCTGTGCGAGCCGTGCCTGGCCTGTCAGGGCCGCGGCAAGCTGAAAACACCCGAGACCATCTGTTACGAAATATTCCGCGAGATCCTGCGGGAGGCCCGTGCCTATCAGGCTGAAGGCTACCGTGTGCTGGCCAACCAGAAGGTGGTCGACCGCCTGCTGGATGAAGAATCAGGCAACGTGGCGGAACTGGAGGCCTTCATCGGTCGAACCATTCGCTTCCAGGTCGAGTCGATGTATTCGCAGGAACAGTACGACGTGGTGCTGCTCTGAGGCCTTCTGAAACACGCCACTGCGTCGTCGGGCTGGCAAAACCGGCAGTACCGGCCATCATGGATAAACGACTTGGAGGGCCATGGCCATGGGACGTCTGAACCGCGTTCTTGTCGCTCTGACCCGCTGGGGGTTGGGCATATGTGCCCTGCTGACAGTATTGGTGGCGCTATATGTCAGCCTTGGCCGTGAACTGGTGCCGCTGGTAGCCGAGTACCGTGCCGATGTAGAAAGCAAGGCCGAGCAGGCGCTGGGCCTGCCTGTGCATGTCGGTGCCCTGGAAGGGCACTGGAGCGGACTGGCCCCCGTGTTGCGGGTGCGCGACCTGCAATTGGGCGAAGGCGCCAAGGCGCTGCGGCTGGACGAGGTCATGGTGGTGCCCGACATCTGGGCCAGCCTCACCGCCCGCGAAGTGCGCCTGGCGCGCATTCAGCTGGGTGGGCTGCAACTGATCCTTCGCGAGAACGAGCAGGGCGCCTGGAGCCTCGAAGGCCTGCCTAAAAAGGACGATGCACCGCTCGACCCTGCCGACCTGCTGCAGCGCTTGCGCCAGCTGGGGCGCATCGATGTGTTCGACAGTCTGGTCACCCTGCACCCCTGGCAGCGCGACCCGCTGACCCTGACTTATGTGAGTGCCGGCCTGCAGGCCGGTGCCACACGCCAGGCCTTGGACCTGCGTGCCACCCTGCCTGACGGCCAGCCCCTGGCGCTGAGCCTGAATAGCCATATGTCGGCCGAAACTTGGCGCGATGGCGAGGTAGAAGCCTATGTAAGCCTGCCGCAAAGTGACTGGGCACATTGGTTGCCACCCAGCGTGTCAGGGCAGTGGCATGCGGATACCCTGCGGGCAGGCGGTGAGTTCTGGATCGGCTGGGGCAAGGGGCAGTTGCAAAGGGCCGTCGTAAGGCTCAATGCACCCAGGCTGCAGGGGGCCTATGCCGGGCGCAAGGCTGCCGACCTGAATAACCTCGCTTTGGGCGCCTGGTTCCAGCGCCGGGAGCAAGGCTTCGATGTGGTCGTCGACTCGTTGGCCATGGACCTCGGCAAGGCTCGCTGGGAGTCTCACCTGCAGTTGCAGCAGCGTCCCGGCCAGAACGCAGCCGATGAGAGCTGGCAGTTACAGGCGGACCGCCTCGACCTCACCCCGCTGAACCCGCTGATCGATGCCCTGGCACCGCTGCCGGACAAGGTAAAGGATGTGGTCGATGGCTTGAAGGTGACCGGTACGTTGCGCAATGTGCGCCTCGAGGCCAGGCCCAAGGCCGAGGGTGACCAGCGCCTGCAGTTCGCAGCCAACCTGGAGAAGGTAGGCTTCGATGCTTATCACAACGCCCCGGCGGCCGGTAACGTCAGTGGCAGCATCAGTGGTGACCTGGGCCATGGCGAGCTGCGCCTGGATACCGATGCGTTCATGTTGCATCTGTACCCGATCTTCGCCAAGCCCTGGCACTACCAGAAGGCGAATGCGCGCCTGACCTGGACCTTGGACAAAGACGGTTTCACCCTGATTGCGCCCTATCTCAAGGTGGTGGGCGAAGAGGGCAAGATCGCCGGCGACTTCCTGATTCGCCTGTTGTTCGAGGAAGGCCGCGAGGACTACATGGACCTGCGCGTCGGCCTGACCGAAGGCGATGGCCGCTATACCGCCAAGTATCTGCCCGAAGTGCTCAGCCCGGCCCTCGACGAATGGCTGCGCAGCGCTATCGTCAAAGGTGCTGTGGACGAGGGCTACTTCCAGTATCAGGGCTCGCTGAACCATGGCGCAGCGCCGGAGGCGCGCAGCATCAGCCTGTTCTTCAAGGTGCATGACGCTGCCCTGGACTTCCAGCCTGGTTGGCCACAGGTGCAGCATGTGGATGGCGATGTGTTCATCGAGGACAGTGGCGTGCGCATCATGGCCCGGCGAGGCGTGCTGCTCGACACCAAGGTCAGCGATGTGAAAGTCGATATTCCGCATGTCGACGGTGACCAGCACAGTCACCTTTACCTGGATGGCGACTTCGACGGTAGCCTGAGTGATGGCCTGAAGATTCTCAAGGAAGCGCCAATCGGCACCGGTGAGATTTTCGCCGGTTGGGAAGGTGAGGGGCCGCTGAAGGGCAAGGTCAAGCTCGATATCCCGCTGGCCCATGGGCAGCGCCCAAAAGTGCAGGTGGACTTCGCCACCAGCGATGCGCGCCTGAAGGTTGCCCCGCCGAGCCTGGAGTTGAACCGCCTGAAGGGCGACTTCAGCTTCGACTTCGACAAGGGCCTGAGTGGCAAGGGCATCAGCCTACAGGCCTTCGGCAAGCCGGTAACGGCTCGAATCACCGCTGAAGGTCAGGCTGGGCAGATGCAGACCCGCATCAATGCCAATGGCCAGGTATCGCTCAAGACGCTGACTGACTGGCTGCAATTCAACCAGGCTTTGCCGGCATCCGGTGACCTGCCGTATCAGTTGCAGCTCAGTCTGGGGAGCCGGGACAACCACCTGAGTGTCACTTCCAGCCTCAAGGGCCTGGCCATCGACCTGCCGGCTCCGTTTGGCAAAGCGGCAGCAGATACCCGAGACAGCCGTTTCGACATGAGCCTTCAGGGCCCGGAGCGGCAATTCGATGCCGCCTACGCCGACCTTGCCCGCTTCGCCTATGCCGCACCGGCCGAGAAGTTGACTCAGGGCCGTGGCGAGCTAGTGCTGGGCACAGGCGACGCCCGGGTACCTGCCAGCCAGGGGCTGAGGGTACGCGGGCGCCTGGAGACGCTGGACCTGGCCCCCTGGCAGGAACACGCTGCCCGGCTGGCTGGCGACGACCCGGGTGGCAGCGCGCGGCAGAACCTGCAAAGCGTTGACCTGAGCATCGGCCAGTTGAAAGCCTTCGGCATGGATCTGAACCAGGCCGTGGTTCGCCTGGCCCGGGCCGGCCCGGCCTGGGATTTGCGTCTCGACAGCAAGGAAGTCATCGGTAACGCACGCGTTCCGGATGCCAAGGGCGCGCCCATGGTCGTGCGCATGCAGACCTTGCGCCTGCCTGCCGCCAGCGCCGCTGAACAGCAGGCTGAAGACGGTCCCGACCCGCTGTCCTCATTCGATCCGCGCAAAGTCCCGGCACTGGACCTGAGCATCGACAAGCTCTATCGCGGTGACGATCTTTATGGCAGCGCCTCGATCAAGCTGCGGCCGACCGCACGTGGCGTTAAAGCCAGTGATATCGACCTCGACCTCAAGGGGTTGCGCATCGATGGCGGTGGTGGCTGGGAGGGTGAAACGGGCAAAACCAGCAGTTGGTACAAAGGGCGCCTTGACGGCAAGAACCTGGCGGATGTGCTCAAAGCCTGGGGCTTTGCCCCGACTGTGACCAGCCGCGACTTCCGCCTGGATGTGGATGGCCGCTGGCCGGGTTCGCCGGCCGCGGTGGGCCTGAAACGCTTCTCGGGCAGCATGGATGCAGCGCTGCGCAGCGGCCAGTTCGTCGAGGTCGAAGGCAGCGCACAGGCACTGCGGGTGTTCGGCCTGCTCAACTTCAACTCGATTGGCCGGCGCCTGCGTCTGGACTTTTCCGACCTGTTTGACAAGGGCCTGGCCTATGACCGGGTCAAGGGCTTGCTGGTGGCCAGTAGTGGCGTGTACGTGACCCGCAATCCGATTACCGTGACCGGCCCGTCGAGCAACTTCGAGCTCGACGGCACGCTGGACATGGTCAGCGACCGGGTCGATGCCGACCTGCAGGTGAGCCTGCCGGTGACCAACAACCTGCCGCTGGCTGCGTTGATCGTCGGTGCGCCGGCTGTGGGCGGTGCGCTGTTCCTGGTCGATCGGCTGATCGGTGACCGCGTGTCACGCTTTGCCAGCGTGCACTACCGTGTCGAAGGGCCGTGGAAAGAGCCTAGAATCACATTTGTGAAACCTTTCGAGAAATCCCGCTAGGAGTACCCATGAAGGCAGCGGTAATCCAGATGGTCAGCCAGGACGAGGTGCAGGCCAACCTGCAGCGTGCCGGTGCCCTGTTGGAGCAGGCCGCGTCGGGCGGCGCACGGTTGGCGGTGCTGCCGGAAAACTTTGCCGCCATGGGGCGCAAGGACGCTGCTGCCATCGGCCGTGCCGAAGCCTTGGGGGAAGGGCCTATTCTGCCATGGTTGAAACGCGCCGCCCGCGACCTCAAGTTATGGATTGTTGCCGGTACCTTGCCATTGCCACCGTTCGGCCAGCCCGATGCCAAGGCCCATGCGTGCTCGCTGTTGATCGATGAACACGGCGAGGTGGTGGCGCGGTATGACAAGCTGCACCTGTTTGACGTGGATGTGGCCGACAACCGGGGCCGCTACCGCGAGTCGGATGACTACGCGCAGGGTGCTCAGGTGGTGGTGGCTGATACGCCGGTCGGGCGGCTTGGGCTTAGCGTGTGCTACGACCTGCGCTTTCCCGAACTGTACAGCGCGCTGCGCGCCGCCGGCGCGGAGCTGATCACCGCACCGGCAGCTTTTACTGCAGTGACCGGCGCGGCACATTGGGAGGTGCTGGTGCGAGCCCGGGCCATCGAAACCCAGTGTTACCTGCTGGCTGCGGCACAGGGCGGCGCCCACCCTGGCCCACGGGAAACCCATGGCCATGCGATGATCGTCGACCCTTGGGGGCGCATTCTCGCAGAACAGGCGCAAGGTGAAGCGGTACTGCTTGCCGAGCGCGACATTGAAGAACAAGCGTCCATTCGGGCGCGCATGCCGGTGTTATCGCACCGGCGCTTTTTTTCGCAGGGCGCGTTGCGGCCTGCGCACACCTCGGAGTGACTATGAGCCAGATGTTATCCACCGTCAGTGAGCAGCTCCTGGCCCCAGGCGGCTTGACCCTGGACAGCCTGCAGAGCGTGCTGGGTGAGTTGGCTGGCCCCGGCATCGACGCCGCCGACCTGTATTTCCAGGGCCAGATCTCGGAAACCTGGGCGCTGGAAGACGGCATCGTCAAAGAGGGCAGCTTCAACCTCGACCAGGGCGTGGGCGTGCGTGCCCAGTCCGGCGAAAAAACCGGCTTCGCCTACAGCAATGCGATCAATCTTGAAGCGCTGACCTCGGCAGCCCGTGCTGCACGTTCGATTTCCCGTGCCGGACAGAACGGCACGGTGCAAGCCTTCCGCAGTCAGGAGGTGGCCGCCCTGTATGCCGCGGACAACCCGCTGGACGTGCTCAGCCGTGCTGAAAAGGTCGAGCTGCTTAAACGTGTGGATGCCGCCACCCGTGCCCTGGACCCGCGCATTCAGCAGGTCAGCGTGAGCATGGCCGGGGTTTGGGAGCGTATTCTGATTGCTGCGGCCGATGGCAGCCTGGCCGCCGACGTACGCCCGCTGGTGCGCTTCAATGTCAGCGTCATCGTCGAGCAGAATGGCCGTCGCGAACGCGGTGGGCAGGGCGGTGGCGGGCGTACCGATTACCGCTTCTTCACCGAAGAGCGGGTGATGGGCTACGCCCGTGAGGCCCTGCGCCAGGCCCTGGTGAACCTGGAAGCAATCCCGGCGCCGGCCGGTACCTTGCCGGTGGTGTTGGGCCCGGGCTGGTCGGGCGTGCTGTTGCACGAGGCCGTCGGTCATGGCCTGGAAGGCGACTTCAACCGCAAGGGCAGTTCGGCGTTCAGCGGCCGTATTGGCGAGAAAGTGGCGTCGAGCCTGTGCACCATCGTTGACGATGGCACCCTTGAAGGCCGACGTGGCTCTCTGAGCGTGGACGACGAAGGCACCCCGACCGAATGCACCACGTTGATCGAGAATGGTGTGCTCAAGGGCTACATGCAGGACAAGTTGAACGCGCGCTTGATGGGCATGGCTGTGACCGGCAACGGCCGTCGTGAATCCTACGCGCACCTGCCGATGCCACGCATGACCAACACCTACATGCGTGCCGGCGAAAGCGACCCGCAGGAGATCATCGCGTCGGTGAAGAAGGGTATCTACTGCGCCAACCTCGGTGGTGGGCAGGTGGATATCACCAGCGGCAAGTTCGTGTTCTCCACGAGTGAGGCCTACCTGATCGAAGACGGCAAGATTACCGCGCCGGTGAAGGGCGCAACCTTGATCGGCAATGGTCCCGAGGCGATGAGCCGGGTTTCGATGGTCGGTAACGACCTGGCACTGGACAGCGGGGTAGGGACGTGCGGCAAGGACGGGCAGTCGGTGCCGGTCGGGGTGGGCCAACCTACCTTGAAACTGGATGCGATTACCGTGGGCGGTACCGGGGCTTGATGGTTTCGGGAGCCGCTGTGGGAGTGGGGATACCCGCTCCCACAGGGGCCCAGTCTGTCAGCGTAGCCCGCGCTGCAGCTCGTCGAGGTCGCGAATGTACTTGAACACCTTGCGCGCGGCGGCAGGCGGCTTGTTCCGCGCCTTCTCGTGCTGGGCATGGCGCACCAGCGAGCGCAGTTGCTGGCGGTCGGTGTCGGGGTACTCGTTGACGAAGCGCTCGAGGTCTTCGTCGTTACCGTCGATCAACCGGTCACGCCAGCGCTCCAAACTGTGGAAGCGCTCGTTGTACTGGCGAGTCGAGCTGTCCATCTGCTCGAGCAAGGCGTGGATGGCATCGAGGTCTTGCACGCGCATGAGCTTGCCGACGAACGACATGTGGCGTTTACGGGCGCCATGAGCGGTGTGCTTGCTGGCCTCGGCCAGTGCCTTGCGCAGCTCGTCGGTCAATGGCAGGCGCGCCAAGGTATCGGCCTTGAGCGTGGTAAGCCGCTCGCCGAGTTCGACCAGCGCATGCAGTTCGCGCTTGATCTGGGTTTTGCTTTTTTCGCCGTCGAAGGCGTCGTCGTTTGAATCAACCATGGTGGCAGTCCGCTAGAAATCGCCGCCATGATAACCAGTCGGGGGCCGCTTGTCCGGCCCGGTCGTAGAATGACCCCAGGCCGTACGCAGAATTTGAGTGGAGAGAACCATGAGTGCAGTCCAGAGCGTAGGTCCGAAAGACTTGCCAGCATTGCAGGAACAGGTCGAGGCGATCATCGCCGAGGCGCGTCGTCAGGGGGCCAGTGCCTGCGAGGTGGCGGTGTCGCTGGAGCAGGGGCTGTCCACCACCGTACGCCAGCGTGAGGTCGAAACGGTCGAGTTCAACCGCGACCAGGGCTTTGGTATCACCCTCTATGTCGGCCAGCGTAAAGGTTCGGCCAGCACCTCTGCCAGTGGCGCGGAGGCGATTCGCGAGACCGTCGCTGCAGCGCTGGCAATTGCCAGGCATACCTCCGAGGATGAATGCTCGGGCTTGGCCGACGCGGCGCTGATGGCGCGTGAAATCCCTGATCTGGACCTATACCACGACTGGGATATCGAGCCTGAGAAGGCCATTGAAATGGCCCTGGCCTGCGAGGCGGCGGCGTTCGACGCCGACCCGCGCATCCTCAACGCCGATGGCACCACCCTCAATACCCACCAAGGCTGCCGCGTGTATGGCAACAGCCATGGATTCATCGGTGGTTACGCCTCGACCCGGCACAGCCTGAGCTGCGTGATGATTGCCGAAGGCGACGGGCAGATGCAGCGTGACTACTGGTACGACGTGAACCGCCAGGGCAACCTGCTGGCCGACCCGAGCAGCATCGGCCTGCGCGCTGCCCAGCGTGCCGCTAGCCGCCTTGGCGCCCGACCGGTGCCGACTTGCGAGGTGCCGGTGTTGTTCTCGGCCGAACTGGCCGGTGGCCTGTTTGGCAGCTTCCTGTCGGCCATTTCCGGTGGCAACCTGTACCGCAAGTCATCGTTCCTGGAAGGTACTCTTGGCCAGCGCCTGTTCCCTTCCTGGCTGACCCTGGACGAGCGCCCGCATATTCCGCGCGCGTTGGGCAGCGCCGCGTTCGACGGTGATGGCCTGGCCACCTATGCCAAACCGTTTGTCGACAAAGGCGAGCTGGTGTCGTACTTGCTGGGTACCTATTCCGGGCGCAAGCTGGGTTTGCCAAGTACGGCCAACTCCGGTGGCGTGCACAACCTGTTCGTCAGCCACGGTATCGAAGATCAGGCCGCGCTGATTCGCCGCATGGGCCGCGGGCTGCTGGTGACCGAGCTGATGGGGCATGGCTTGAACATGGTGACGGGGGACTACTCCCGTGGTGCCGCGGGGTTCTGGGTTGAAAATGGCGAGATCCAGCATGCCGTGCAGGAAGTCACCATCGCCGGAAACATGAAGGACATGTTCCAGCAGATTGTCGCGATTGGCAGCGATCTTGAAACCCGCAGCAATATCCATACGGGCTCGGTGCTGATTGAGCGCATGACTGTTGCAGGTAGCTGATCTTTAGCCTGCGCCGGCCCTTTCGCGGGTAAACCCGCTCCTACACGGTGGTGGATGCACCTCGGGGTTGGACACAGGCTGTTGTAGGTGCGGGTTTACCCGTGAGGAGGCCGGCACAGCACTACACCTTTCTCTGCAAATCCGAAGACCCGGCCCTGGCGCCGGGTTTTTGTTTCATCACCTCGCTCTTGAAGTGATTCTGCTTATCATTTAATAATGAATATCATTATCCAGAAACCCGGCGATGATGTTCATGAAACCCGTCCTCCGCGAACTGCCCTACCTGGAAAACTGGCGCTGGCTCAGCCGGCGTATTCGCTGTGCGCTCGAGCCCGACGAGCCGCGCCTGATCGAGCATTACCTGGCCGAAGGCCGCTATCTGGTGTGCTGCACCGAAACCTCGTCATGGACGGTGGCGCTGACAGCGTTTCGCCTGCTGCTGGATACCGCCTGCGATCGCATGTTGCCTTGGCATTGGCGTTGCCTGTGCCTGGATCAGGCATGGCGTCCTCTATTGGACCTGCGCAACCTCGACCGCCAGGAACAGAACCAGCGCTGGCAACCCTACGCCTTGCAGTTGGCCAATTGCCGCCTGCTGCCTTCGATTTCTCCTGATGAACTGATGCAAGGATTTGATGATGAGTGATACCCGTATCGAGCGTGACAGCATGGGTGAGCTGCAGGTGCCGGCCCAGGCGCTGTACGGCGCCCAGACCCAGCGCGCGGTCGACAACTTCCCGATCAGCGGCCAGCGTATGCCGGCACAGTTCATTCGTGCCTTGTTGCTGGCCAAGGCCGCTGCGGCCAAGGCCAACGTCGAACTGGCGCAACTTTCTGCCGGGCAGGGCCTGGCTATCGCCAAGGCGGTCGAGCAACTGCTGGCCGAGGACTTCATCCAGCACTTCCCTGTTGATGTGTTCCAGACCGGCTCTGGCACCAGTTCGAACATGAACGCCAACGAGGTGATCGCCACCCTGGCTACCCACGTACTGGGTGAGGCGGTCAATGCCAATGACCACGTCAACTGTGGCCAGAGCAGCAATGACATTATCCCGACCACCATCCACGTCAGCGCCGCGCTCGCCCTGCACGAGCAGTTGTTGCCAGCCCTGACGCACCTGGTACAGGTGATCGAGGTCAAGTCGGCGCAAGTACATCAGTACGTGAAGACCGGCCGTACTCACCTGATGGACGCAATGCCGGTACGCATGAGCCAGGTGCTGGATGGCTGGGCTGCGCAGATCAATGCTGCCAAGGCGCACATCGAAGCGATGCTGCCGCACTTGCAGGCGCTGGCCCAGGGCGGAACTGCCGTGGGTACCGGCATCAATGCCCATCCACAGTTCGCGGTCGGTTTCGCTCGCCAGCTCAGTGGCCTGACCAAGGTCGAGTTCACGCCCGGCCAGAACCTGTTCGCACTGATCGGCTCGCAGGACACGGCCGTGGCTTTGTCTGGCCAGCTCAAGACCACCGCTGTGGCGTTAATGAAAATTGCCAACGATCTGCGCTGGATGAACTCTGGCCCGCTGGCCGGCCTGGGCGAAATCGAACTGCAAGCTCTGCAACCGGGCTCTTCGATCATGCCAGGCAAGGTCAACCCGGTGATCCCGGAAGCCACTGCCATGGTTGCCGCCCAAGTGATTGGCAACGATGCGACCATCGCCGTCGCTGGCCAGGCCGGTAACTTCGAGCTGAACGTGATGCTGCCGGTGATCGCCCGCAACCTGTTGGAAAGCATCGAGCTGATGGCCAATGTCAGCCGCTTGCTGGCCGACAAAGCCATCGCCAGCTTCAAGGTCAACGAAGACAAACTCAAGGAAGCCCTCGCGCGCAACCCGATCCTGGTCACTGCGTTGAATCCGATCATCGGTTACCTCAAGGCCGCCGAAATCGCCAAGACCGCCTACCAGCAGGGGCGCCCAATCATCGATGTTGCGCTGGAGCACACCGATCTGTCCCGCGATCAGCTTGAAGCGCTGCTGGACCCGGAAAAGCTCACCGCCGGGGGAATCTGACACTGCGTCGCCGCCCGGGAGACAGCCACAGTGCACGCACGGATGTGGCACCCAGAACCCATGCCTACGGAATTCACTGACATGCCCCATGCCTTGCCTGCATTGCCATACGCCTACGACGCCCTGGAGCCACACATTGATGCCCAGACAATGGAAATCCACCACACCAAGCATCACCAGACTTACGTCAACGGGCTCAATGCCGCCCTCGAAGGTACCGATTGGGCTGAATGGCCGGTGGAAAAACTGGTCGCTGCCGTTAAGCAACTGCCGGAAAACCTGCGTGGCGCTGTGACCAACCACGGCGGCGGGCACGCCAACCACGGCCTGTTCTGGACCGTCATGTCACCTCAGGGCGGTGGCGAGCCTGTGGGCCAGCTGGCGCAAGCTGTCACTGCACAACTTGGCGGTTTCGAGGCCTTCAAGGAGGCTTTCACCAAGGCCGCGTTGACCCGCTTCGGCAGCGGTTGGGCCTGGCTCAGCGTGACGCCGCAAAAAACGTTGGTGGTGGAGAGCAGCGGCAACCAGGACAGCCCGCTGATGCACGGCAATGCGCCGATCTTAGGCCTGGACGTGTGGGAGCACGCGTACTACCTCAAGTACCAGAATCGTCGCCCGGAATACATCGGTGCCTTCTACAACGTCATTGACTGGGTGGAAGTCGAGCGCCGCTACCTCGAAGCCCTGAAGTGAGTTGGACCGGTATGCGCTCTTGGCGAGCTTTAGGCTGTGTACAGGCTTCTGTCTGATGATGGCGATGGATACCGCGATGTCCTGACATTGTGCAAGCGCAGGTGTGCGGGGGCTATTCGCCTTCGTCAAAGAAGTTGTTGATCAGCTCGACCAGTGCGTCCATGGCGTCGCTGTCCTGCTCGCCCTCGGTATGCAGGTGCACCTGGGTGCCTTTGCCTGCTGCCAGCATCATTACCGCCATGATGCTCTTGCCATCCACCAGCTTGTCCGGGGCGCGGCCAACCCGTACCTGGCAGGGGAAGCGGCCGGCCACACCGACGAACTTGGCTGCCGCCCGGGCATGCAGACCCAGCTTGTTGATGATGGTGATTTCGCGGGCGGGCATCGTGGGGCGGATCCTTGGGCTAGAGGTCGCGATGGCGGACCTGGACGTTTTTCAGGGTTTGCTGCAGCTGTCGACCAAGGCGCTCGGTGATGTACACCGAACGGTGATGGCCGCCAGTGCAGCCGATGGCGATGGTTACGTAGGCGCGGTTGCTGGCAGCGAAGCGGGGCAACCATTTGAGCAGGTAGCTGGAGATGTCGTTGTACATGTCTTCGACATCCGCTTGTGCGGCCAGGTAGTCGATCACGGGTTGATCGAGGCCCGAGTGCTCACGCAGTTCTGGCTTCCAGTAGGGGTTGGGCAAGCAGCGCACGTCAAAAACCAGGTCAGCGTCAACCGGCATCCCTCGCTTGAAACCGAACGACTCGACCAGAAACGCTGTGCCAGGCTCGGGCTGGTTCAGCAGGCGCAGCTTGATCGAGTCACGCAACTGGTACAGGTTCAGGTTGGTGGTGTCGATCTTCAGGTCGGCCAGGTCGGCAATGGGTCCCAACAACTCGCTTTCCACGCGGATCGCTTCCGCGAGCGAGCGGTTCGCATTGGTCAGGGGGTGTCGCCGGCGGGTTTCCGAGAAACGTTTGAGAAGGACCTCTTCATCGGCATCCAGGTACAACACGTCACACTGGATGTGCCGGGCGCGGGCTTCTTCAAGCAGTTCGGGGAAGCGCGTCAGGTGGCTGGGCAGGTTGCGCGCATCGATAGACACCGCCACCTTGGGCTGCAGCAAATCGGTGTTGATCAGTGCATTTTCCGCCAACTGCGGCAGCAGCCCGGCGGGTAAATTGTCGATGCAATAGAAACCGCTGTCTTCCAGGACATCGAGGGCGGTGCTCTTGCCGGAGCCGGACCGGCCGCTGACGATGATCAGGCGCATGTTCAGTGCTCGTTCTGTACGTCCAGGACAACCTGGAGCAGGGCCTCATTGCTGGTGGCCGCACGCAGCCGATCACGGACCTCCTTGCGATCGAGCATGCTGGCGATCTGGCGCAATAGCTCAAGATGGGCATCGGTCGCCGCTTCGGGCACCAGCAGCACAAACAGCAGGTCCACTGGCGCGCCATCGATGGCGTCGTAATCAATAGGGGCTTCCAGGTGCAGCAGGGCGCTGACTGGAGCGGAGCATCCTTCAAGCCGGCAGTGCGGGATGGCGATGCCATTGCCGAAACCGGTAGAGCCGAGCTTTTCCCGGGCTACCAATTTTTCGAAGACGTCCTGCATCTCCAGTTCTGGCACTTGGTCGGCGATGACAGTGGCGACCTTTTCCAAGGCGCGCTTCTTGCTGCCGCCCGGCACGTTCACGAGGGAACGGCCGGGGGTCAGGATGGTTTCAAGTCGGATCATGGATGAGGGGGATCAGCGGGCAGCTGCACCTTGCAGCAGGCTTTGCTGTTTTTCCTTGTGTTTTTTCAGTTGGCGGTCGAGCTTGTCGGCCAAGGCATCGATTGCTGCATACATGTCTTCGTGTTCGGCGTTGGCTACCACTTCGCCGCCGGGAATCTGCAAGGTCGCCTCGACCTTCTGCTGAAGCTTCTCGACTTTCATGATTACCTGCACGTTGGTGATCTTGTCGAAGTGACTCTCCACGCGGGCGAGCTTTTCAAGCACGTAATCGCGCAGTGGCTGGGTGACTTCTACATGCTGTCCACTGATATTGACTTGCATACAGCTTCTCCTTTGTTGCCCGTGCATAAAGAGGCAGGTCTTGCACCTGCCACGAAAACGCTGTGGCACATCTCAGGGGCTACATCAGTCGCTTGCGCTCGCTCGACGGTGCGATGCCGAGTGACTCGCGGTACTTGGCGACGGTGCGACGGGCTACCTGGATGCCTTGTGCCTCCAGTAAACCAGCGATCTTGCTGTCACTCAATGGCTTTTTCTGATTTTCCGCTGCAACCAGTTTCTTGATGATCGCGCGGATCGCCGTGGACGAGCATTCTCCGCCTTCGGAGGTGCTGACATGGCTGGAGAAAAAGTATTTCAGTTCGTAGATGCCACGCGGGGTGTGCATGTATTTCTGCGTGGTAACCCGCGAGATGGTCGATTCGTGCATGCCTACTGCTTCGGCAATGTCGTGCAGCACCAACGGCTTCATCGCTTCGTCGCCGTGGTCGAGGAAGCCGCGCTGGTGCTCGACGATCTGCGTGGCAACTTTCATCAGGGTTTCGTTGCGGCTTTGCAGGCTCTTGATGAACCAGCGCGCTTCCTGCAGCTGGTTGCGCATGAAGGTGTTGTCGGCGCTGGTGTCGGCACGGCGCACGAAGCCGGCGTACTGTGGGTTGACGCGCAGGCGTGGGATGGCTTCCTGGTTCAGCTCTACCAGCCAACGGTCGCTGTCCTTGCGCACGATGACGTCGGGCACCACGTACTCGGGCTCGCTGGACTCGATCTGCGAACCTGGGCGCGGGTTAAGGCTTTGCACCAGTTCGATGACCTGGCGCAGCTCGTCTTCCTTGATTTTCATGCGCCGCATCAGCTGGCTGTAGTCACGGCTGCCGAGCAGGTCGATGAAATCGGTGACCAGACGCTTGGCTTCGGTCATCCACGGGGTTGTAGCAGGCAGTTGGCGCAGTTGCAGCAACAGGCATTCGCCGAGGTTGCGGGCGCCGACACCAGCCGGCTCGAACTGCTGGATGCGGTGCAGTACTGCTTCGACCTCGTCCAGCTCGATATCCAGCTCCGGGTCGAAACCGGCGCAGATTTCTTCGAGTGTGTCTTCCAGGTAGCCCTGGCCGTTAATGCTGTCGATCAGGGTCACGGCAATCAAACGGTCGGTGTCGGACATCGGCGCCAGGTTCAACTGCCACAGCAGGTGGCTTTGCAGGCTCTCGCCGGCCGATGTGCGGGTGGTGAAGTCCCACTCGTCGTCATCGTTGCTCGGCAGGCTGCTGGCGCTGGTCTGGTAGATGTCTTCCCAGGCGGTATCGACCGGGAGCTCGTTGGGGATGCGCTCGCTCCACTCACCGTCTTCCAGATTGTCGGTGCTGACGGTGCTTTCCTGGAAGCTGTTGTCCTGAACTTCGGCGGCCGGCTTGTTCTCGGCGTTATCGGCCATCGGGTCGCTGTTGTCGAAGTCTTCGCCGTCTTCCTGACGTTCGAGCATCGGGTTCGACTCCAGCGCTTCCTGGATTTCCTGTTGGAGGTCCAGGGTAGAGAGCTGGAGCAGGCGGATGGCCTGTTGCAACTGAGGTGTCATCGTCAGTTGCTGGCCCATTTTTAGGACGAGCGATGGTTTCATGGCAGGGGCTTAATACCTTGTTCGCCGGCGCGCATGCGCCATCCACTACACGAGGGCGCCGGAGCGCCAGATCAAGCAAGTTTTATGCCTTAAATTGTAGCGTTTGCCTAGAGTACCGTAACAACTTTACCCGCAGTCTCACGGCTTGCTTGCCAGTACTTCAGGCGCCTTTCGGGTCAGAGGCGGAACTCGTGGCCCAGGTAAACTTCTTTGACCAGGTCGTTTGCCAGGATGGTTTCAGCGTCGCCTTCGGCGATCAGTCGGCCATCGTTGACGATGTAAGCGGTCTCGCAGATATCCAGAGTTTCACGCACGTTGTGGTCGGTAATCAGTACACCGATACCTTTGGCCTTGAGGTGGTGGATGATCTGCTTGATGTCGCCGACCGAAATCGGGTCGACACCGGCGAACGGTTCGTCCAGCAGGATGAACTTGGGTGCGGTCGCCAGAGCGCGGGCAATCTCGACACGGCGGCGTTCGCCACCGGACAGGCTCATACCGAGGTTGTCGCGGATGTGGCTGATGTGGAACTCCTGCAGCAGGCTTTCCAGCTCTTTGCGGCGGCCGTCCCGGTCGAGGTCCTTGCGGGTCTCGAGGATGGCCATGATGTTGTCGGCTACCGACAGCTTGCGGAAGATCGAGGCTTCCTGGGGCAGGTAGCCGATGCCGGCGCGCGCGCGGCCGTGCATGGGTTGGTAGCTCACATCGAGGTTATCGATCAGTACGCGGCCCTGTTCGGCCTGGACCAGACCGACAATCATGTAGAAGCAAGTGGTCTTGCCGGCGCCGTTGGGGCCGAGCAGGCCGACGATCTGGCCGCTGTCGATCGACAGGCTGACATCACGTACTACCTGCCGCCCCTTGTAGCTCTTTGCCAGGTGCTGGGCTTTGAGGGTTGCCATTTACTCGGCCTTCTTCTTGGGCTGGATCACCATGTCGATACGCTGACGGGGTGTTGTCACGTTGCTACCGCGACCGGCGGTCGCCACCTGGGTCTGGGTGTTGTAGACGATCTTCTCGCCTTCGGTGGTGTTGCCTTCGTTCTCGACCTTGGCGCGGTCGGTGAGAATTACCAGGTCCTTCTGCGCCTGGTACTGGATGGTCACGCCCCAGCCTTTCATCTTGTCTGGCTTGGCTGCGCTCTGCTGCTGCTCGAAGTAGGCCAGGTTGCCCACCGAGGTCACTACGTCGATATCGCCGGAGGCGGAGCGGGTAATGGTCACGGTGTTGCCTTTGATCATCATCGAACCCTGGGTGATGATCACGTCGCCGGTGTAAGTGGCCACACCTTGCTTGTCATCCAGGTGGGCGTTGTCGGCCTGGATGCGGATAGGCTGGTCACGGTCGTTCGGCAGGGCGAGGGCGCTCGCGCTTCCCAGTGCTGCGCTCAGGCTGAGCAAAAGGGGGAGGGTTTTAACGAGCCTCATACTGTCCTCTTACGTTAGAGAGCAAGTCCATCTTGCCTTCTTTCAAATACGCTTTCATGCCTTTGCCCGTAGTTGTGCCTCCGGCGCCGTCGATTCTAACGGCTTGCTCGGTCTGCGCATATTGCTTCTGCGGGAACACGGTCATGCGTGAGCTGGTAATGATGGTTTCACGCTGCTTTTCATCGGTGCGGGCAATCCGTACCTTGTCGATCAGTTCGACCTCGGTACCGTCCGGATTGACCTCGGCGCGTGTGCTCTGCACATGCCACGGGTATTCGGTGCCGCGGTACAGGTGCAGGTCCGGTGTGGTCACTTGTGTGATTTCGCTGGTCTTGAGGTGTTCGATCCTGTCGGCGGTCATTTCGTATTGCAGCTTGCCGTCGGGCAGGAACTGCACGCTGTGGGCGTTGATCGCGTAGTAGTCGATGGCGCTTTCATCGACTTGGGCCACGGGCTTGTCGAGGAAGCTTTCGGGGCTGACATTCCAGTAGCCAATGGCTACCAACAGGGCGGCTATCGCCCCGAGCAGCACAATGTTTCGGGCTTTCTTGCTGAGCATGGGCAGCCTTACAGGTAGTTGGCGTTGGCAGCGTCCAGGGTGCCCTGGGCGTGCATGATCAGTTCGCAGAATTCACGGGCCGCGCCTTCGCCACCACGTGCCTGGGTCACGCCGTGGGCGTGCTGGCGTACGAATGGTGCGGCGTTGGCTACGGCCATGCCCAGAGCCACCCGGCGAATCACCGGCAGGTCGGGCAGGTCGTCGCCCAGGTAAGCCACTTGATCATAGCTTAGGCCCAGTTCGGCGAGCAGGCCGTCAAGTACCACCAATTTGTCCTCCCGGCCTTGGTAGAGGTGCGGGATGCCGAGGTTCCTGGCCCGGCGTTCGACCACTGGCGTCTTGCGCCCGCTGATGATCGCGGTAGTCACGCCCGAGGCCATGAGCATCTTGATGCCCTGGCCGTCGAGGGTATTGAACGTCTTGAATTCGCTGCCATCCTCGAGGAAATACAGGCGCCCGTCGGTGAGCACGCCGTCCACGTCGAATACAGCAAGCTTGATGCCTTTTCCGCGTTGCATGAGGTCCTGGTTCATTCCATCGCTCCTTTACATTACGCCGGCGCGCAGCAGGTCATGCATGTTCAGGGCGCCGGTCGGGCGGTCTTCACGGTCCACCACCACCAGAGCGTTGATCTTGTGGTCTTCCATTATCTTCAGGGCTTCGGCGGCGAGCATGTCGGCACGGGCAGTCTTGCCATGAACGGTCATGACCTGATCGATCAGGGTGGTGTGCACATCGATATTGCGGTCCAGGCTGCGGCGCAGGTCACCGTCGGTGAAGATCCCGGCCAGCTTGCCATCGGCTTCGACGATCACGGTCATGCCCAAACCTTTGTGGGACATTTCCAGCAGCGCGTCCTTGAGCAGGGTGCCGCGTGGTACTTGAGGCAGATCGACGCCGGCGTGCATCACGTTCTCGACCTTCAGCAGCAGGCGGCGGCCCAGCGCACCCCCGGGGTGCGAGAAAGCAAAGTCCTCGGCGGTGAAGCCGCGGGCCTCAAGCAGGGCGATGGCCAGACAATCGCCCAGCACCAGCGATGCGGTGGTCGAGGAAGTGGGTGCCAGGTTAAGTGGGCAGGCCTCTTGCTCGACGCGGGCGTCAAGGTTGACCTCGGCGGCCTGGGCCAGCGGCGAATCGGGGTTACCGGTCAGGCTGACCAGCTTGATCCCCAGGCGCTTGATCAGTGGTAGCAGGGTGACGATTTCGGCGGTGCTACCGGAGTTCGACAGCGCAAGGATGACATCATCACGGGTGATCATGCCCATGTCGCCATGGCTGGCTTCGGCCGGATGTACGAAAAATGCCGGGGTGCCGGTGCTGGCCAGGGTTGCGGCGATCTTGTTGCCGATGTGCCCGGACTTGCCCATGCCGACCACGACGACCCGGCCTTTGCTGTTCAAAATCAGTTCGCAGGCCTTGACGAAATTGTCGTCGATGCGCGCCAAAAGGGCCTCCACGGCCTCGAGTTCCAGGCGCAGAGTGCGTTGGGCGGATTGGATCAGCTCGCTGGATTGGCTCATGTCGAAAAAGCAATGCCTGATGAAAGGGCGACGATTATACGCGTAATGATGAAAACCCTCACCTCCTCGATTGCTGCAGCAAATACCACCAAAGCCTGTCCCGGGGCTGAACGGCTGGTTGTCCGGCCTTGGGGCGGCGCTGTCAGCGGTGCTATAGTTCGCCGCTATTCGGCCTGTCAGGATGCGTGTGCCTTCCAGATGGAGGCCGGCGTCCACTAGGACGAGGCTGCATTAGCAAGGAGTCTAGATGAGTGTGGATAGCGCCTATGCGGTCGAGTTGAAGGGTGTAACCTTCAAACGTGGTTCGCGCAGCATTTTCAGCAACGTCGACATCCGCATCCCGCGCGGCAAGGTCACCGGCATCATGGGACCATCGGGTTGCGGCAAGACCACGTTGCTCCGCCTGATGGGTGCGCAACTGCGCCCCTCCAGCGGTGAAGTATGGGTGGCCGGCCAGAACCTGCCGACGCTGTCGCGCAGCGACCTGTTCGACGCCCGTAAGCAGATGGGGGTGCTGTTCCAGAGCGGCGCGTTGTTCACCGACCTCGATGTGTTCGAGAACGTCGCGTTCCCGCTGCGCGTGCATACTCAGCTGTCGGACGAAATGATCCGTGACATCGTGCTGATGAAACTGCAGGCCGTGGGGCTGCGCGGTGCCATCGACCTGATGCCCGACGAGCTGTCCGGTGGCATGAAGCGCCGTGTGGCGCTGGCCCGGGCGATTGCCCTGGACCCGCAGATCCTCATGTACGACGAGCCGTTCGTCGGCCAGGACCCGATCGCCATGGGGGTGCTGGTGCGCCTGATTCGCCTGCTCAACGATGCCCTTGGCATCACCAGCATCGTGGTTTCCCATGACCTGGCAGAAACCGCCAGCATCGCCGATTACATCTACGTGGTAGGTGACGGCCAGGTGCTGGGCCAGGGGACGCCTGATGAGCTGATGGGCTCGGACAATCCACGGATCCGCCAATTCATGAAAGGCGACCCGGATGGCCCGGTTCCCTTCCACTTTCCCGCGCCTGATTACCGCGCCGACCTGCTGGGGGCGCGTTGATGCGCAGAAAATCCTTACTCGAACGTGTCCGCCTGCTGGGCCGGTCGGCAATCGACGTGCTGGCCGTGCTCGGGCGTTCGTGCCTGTTCCTGTTCCATGCGCTGGTCGGTCGCGGCGGCATTGGCGGCGGCTTCCAGCTGCTGACCAAGCAGTTGTACTCGGTGGGCGTGCTGTCACTGGCGATCGTCGTCGTGTCCGGGGTGTTCATCGGCATGGTGCTGGCGCTGCAGGGCTACAGCATCCTGACCAAGTACGGCTCGGAGCAGGCGGTGGGGCAGATGGTCGCCCTGACCCTGCTGCGTGAACTTGGGCCGGTGGTAACGGCATTGCTGTTTGCCGGCCGTGCCGGTTCCGCATTGACCGCCGAAATCGGCAACATGAAGTCCACCGAGCAGTTGTCGAGCCTTGAAATGATCGGTGTCGACCCGCTCAAGTACATCGTTGCGCCACGCCTGTGGGCGGGTTTCATCTCGCTGCCGTTGCTGGCGCTGATCTTCAGCGTGGTCGGTATCTGGGGTGGCTCGTGGGTGGCGGTGGACTGGCTGGGCGTCTACGAGGGCTCGTTCTGGGCCAACATGCAGAACAGCGTTTCTTTCACTGACGACGTGCTCAACGGGCTGGTCAAGAGCCTGGTGTTTGCTTTCGTCTCGACCTGGATAGCCGTATTCCAGGGGTACGACTGTGAGCCCACCTCAGAAGGGATCAGTCGTGCAACCACCAAGACCGTGGTCTATGCCTCGTTGGCAGTGCTGGGTCTGGACTTTATTCTGACCGCCTTGATGTTTGGAGATTTCTGATGCAAAACCGCACCCTGGAAATCGGTGTCGGCCTGTTCCTCCTGGCCGGGATCCTGGCGCTGCTGCTGCTGGCCCTGCGTGTCAGCGGGCTGTCGGCCAGCCCGACCACTGATACCTATAAAGTTTATGCTTACTTCGACAATATCGCCGGTTTGACGGTCAGAGCTAAGGTGACCATGGCCGGTGTGACCATCGGCAAGGTCACCGCCATCGATCTGGACCGTGATTCCTACACCGGTCGGGTGACGTTGCAACTGGACAAGTCGGTCGATAACCTGCCGACCGACTCCACTGCCTCGATCCTGACCGCCGGTTTGCTTGGTGAGAAGTACATCGGCATCAGCGTGGGCGGTGAAGACGATGTCCTCAAGGATGGCTCAACCATCCATGACACTCAGTCGGCACTGGTGCTGGAAGATCTGATTGGCAAGTTCCTGCTCAACTCTGTTGGCAAGGAACCGAAAGAAGCGCAACCGGCTAATTAAGGAGTATCCATGATTTCGATCCTGCGACGTGGCCTGCTAGTGCTACTGGCGGCCTTCCCCCTGCTGGCCCTGGCTGCGCAGACACCGCACGATGTGGTTCAGGGCACCACCAATGAACTGCTCGGTGACCTCAAGGCCAACAAGGAGCAGTACAAGTCCAACCCCAACGCCTTCTATGACTCGCTCAACCGCATTCTCGGCCCGGTGGTGGATGCTGACGGTATCTCGCGCAGCATCATGACCGTGAAATACTCCCGCAAGGCGACCCCGGAGCAGATGCAGCGCTTCCAGGAGAACTTCAAGCGCAGCCTGATGCAGTTCTATGGCAATGCCCTGCTCGAATACAACAACCAGGGCATCACCGTCGACCCGGCTAAGGCCGATGACGGCAAGCGCGCCAGTGTCGGCATGAAGGTCACCGGCAACAACGGTGCCGTGTACCCCGTGCAGTACACCCTGCAGAACATTGGCGGCGAGTGGAAGGTGCGTAACGTGATCGTCAACGGCATCAACATCGGCAAGCTGTTCCGTGACCAGTTCGCCGATGCCATGCAGCGCAACGGCAACGACCTGGACAAGACCATAGACGGCTGGGCCGGCGAAGTGGCCAAGGCCAAGCAGACTGCCGACAACTCGCCAGAGAAGAGCGTCAAATGAGCGAGGCTGCTGTAAGCATGGCCGAGCCGGGCGTGCTGCGTCTGGCTGGCGTGCTGGATTACCGCAGCGGCCCGGCCTTGCGCAAGCAAGGCAAGGTGCTGATCGATGGCTCGCGCGAGCCGCGGCTGGTGCTTGATTGCTCGGCTGTCGAGAAGTCGTCGAGTGTCGGCCTGTCGCTGTTGCTTGCGTACATTCGTGATGCTCAGGCCACCGGCAAGGCGTGCGAGGTGCGTAGCATGCCCGACGACATGCGGGAAATTGCCGAGGTCTATGATCTCGATGAAGTGCTGGCAAGCTAGTGGCCAGGCACGGATGATGGCCCCTCGGTCAGCGAAGCCTTCGTTGGGCTTCGCAGGCGAGGGGCTTTTTTGTATGATGGCCGACCCGTGCGCATCGGGCGCCGATTGAGGTTGAGCATGCAGGCCGTAGAAGTTAAGAGCTTCCTTGAAGAGAAATTGCCGGGTTCCCGGGTCGAAGTTGAAGGCGAAGGCTGCAACTTCCAGTTGAACGTGATCAGCGACGAGTTGGCTGGCCTGAGTCCGGTCAAACGCCAGCAGGCGATCTATGCTCACCTGAATCCGTGGATCGCCAATGGCAGCATCCATGCGGTAACCATGAAATTTTTCAGCAGCGCAGCCTGGGCTGAGCGCACCTGAGCCAACTTGGCGGCGAGACTCCAATGGACAAACTGATTATTACTGGCGGCGCTCGCCTTGACGGCGAGATCCGCATTTCGGGTGCGAAAAACGCAGCCCTGCCGATTCTGGCAGCGACCCTGCTGGCCGATGGCCCGGTCACCGTGGGCAACCTGCCGCACCTGCACGACATCACCACCATGATCGAGCTGTTCGGGCGTATGGGCATTGAGCCTGTGATCGACGAAAAGCTGTCGGTGGAGATCGATCCGCGCACCATCAAAACCCTGGTCGCGCCATACGAACTGGTCAAGACCATGCGCGCTTCGATCCTGGTGCTGGGCCCGATGGTTGCGCGCTTCGGCGAAGCCGAAGTGGCCCTGCCTGGCGGTTGCGCCATTGGCTCGCGCCCGGTCGATCTGCACATCCGTGGCCTTGAGGCCATGGGGGCGAAGATCGAAGTGGAAGGCGGCTACATCAAGGCCAAGGCGCCTGAAGGCGGCCTGCGTGGCGCGCACTTCTTCTTCGACACCGTCAGCGTGACCGGTACCGAGAACATCATGATGGCCGCTGCCTTGGCCAAGGGCCGCAGCGTGTTGCAGAACGCCGCGCGTGAGCCTGAAGTGGTCGACCTGGCCAACTTCATCAACGCCATGGGCGGGAACATTCAGGGCGCAGGTACCGATACCATCACCATCGATGGTGTCGAACGACTGGATTCGGCCAACTACCGCGTGATGCCGGACCGCATCGAGACCGGTACCTACCTGGTCGCCGCTGCCGTGACCGGTGGCCGTGTCAAGGTCAAGGACACCGACCCTACCATCCTTGAAGCCGTGCTGGAAAAACTCAAGGAAGCGGGTGCCGATATCACCACCGGCGAAGACTGGATCGAACTGGACATGCATGGCAAGCGGCCGAAAGCCGTCAACCTGCGTACCGCCCCGTACCCGGCGTTCCCGACCGACATGCAGGCGCAGTTCATCTCGCTGAATGCCATTGCCGAAGGCACTGGCGCGGTGATCGAGACCATCTTCGAAAACCGCTTCATGCACGTTTACGAAATGCACCGCATGGGCGCGCAGATCCAGGTCGAAGGCAACACTGCCATCGTCACTGGCGTCAAGGCGCTGAAGGGTGCCCCGGTCATGGCCACCGACCTGCGTGCTTCCGCCAGCCTGGTGCTGTCGGCGCTGGTTGCCGAAGGCGATACCCTGATCGATCGCATCTACCACATCGACCGTGGTTACGAGTGCATCGAGGAAAAACTGCAGATGCTCGGCGCGAAAATCCGCCGCGTACCGGGCTAATGCCCGCGGGTGCAAGGACGCACCTTTTGAATTGAATGCGGCCAGGTCGATGACCTGGCCGGCAGCAGCCGCTTAAGGACCGACGTTCCAATGTTGACCATCGCGCTTTCCAAAGGCCGTATTCTCGACGATACCTTGCCGTTGCTGGCCGAGGCCGGCATCGTGCCGACCGAAAACCCGGACAAGAGCCGCAAGCTGATCATCCCTACCACGCAGGACGACGTGCGCCTGCTGATCGTGCGTGCCACCGACGTGCCGACCTATGTCGAGCATGGGGCCGCCGACCTGGGTGTGGCCGGCAAGGACGTGCTGATGGAGTACGGCGGCCAGGGCCTGTATGAGCCCCTGGACCTGCAGATTGCCCAATGCAAGCTGATGACCGCGGGCGTAGTCGGCGCAGCCGAGCCCAAAGGGCGCCTGCGCGTGGCCACCAAGTTCGTCAACGTAGCCAAGCGTTACTACGCCGAACAAGGTCGCCAGGTCGACATCATCAAGCTGTATGGCTCGATGGAACTGGCACCGCTGATCAATCTTGCCGACAAGATCATCGACGTGGTCGACACCGGCAACACCCTGCGTGCCAACGGCCTGGAACCCCAGGAACTGATCGCCACGATCAGCTCGCGCCTGGTGGTCAACAAAGCCTCCATGAAAATGCAGCACGCCCGTATCCAGAGCCTGATCGAGACGCTGCGCGGAGCGGTCGAATCGCGACACCGCGGCTAACGCTCTACCTGCTGCGCGCGGCCTTCGCTGTCGCGCCCGTCTATCCGCGTCATAGCCATTTTTCTCGGGTGCCCGCGCGGATGGACTGGTAGCTTGGGATTGTGCGAAAAGTCGCCGAGCGGCGATCATGCAAGGCGAAAACAGGCGAGGAACGGCCGGGGTCGCGCCCGACTTTGCTGGTTGCAAATGAGCATTCCGAGCCTGTTTTTAACGTAGCATGATCGTCGCGCAGGCACTTTTCGCACAATCCCCTAGGGCGCCTGAGCATTCGCTAATATTACGAGGCCCTCGCCATGACCGTGTCCACTGCAATTGCCCGTCTCAACGCTGCTGATCCGGATTTCGCCCGACATCTGGATCATCTGCTGAGCTGGGAAAGTGTGTCCGATGACGCGGTCAATCAGCGCGTGCTCGACATCATCAAGGCCGTGCGTGAGCGCGGTGATGCGGCGCTGGTGGAATTCACCCAGCGCTTCGATGGTGTTGACGCCAAGTCGATTGACGACCTGATCCTCAATCGCGCGCGCCTGGAGCTGGCGCTGACCCGTATCACTCCGGTCCAGCGCGAAGCCCTGGAAAAGGCCGCCAACCGTGTGCGCATCTATCACGAGCGGCAGAAGCAGGATTCCTGGCAGTACACCGAGGCCGACGGCACCGTGCTCGGCCAGAAGGTCACCCCGCTGGACCGTGCTGGCCTGTATGTGCCGGGCGGCAAGGCGTCGTATCCGTCGTCGGTGCTGATGAACGCCATCCCGGCCAAGGTTGCCGGCGTGGCTGAAGTGGTGATGGTAGTACCGACCCCGCGGGGTGAGGTCAACGAACTGGTGCTGGCGGCTGCCTGCATCGCCGGTGTCGACCGGGTGTTCACCGTCGGTGGTGCCCAGGCCGTGGCTGCGCTGGCCTACGGCACTGAAAGCGTGCCGCAGGTGGACAAGATCGTCGGTCCGGGCAACATCTACGTTGCCACCGCCAAGCGCCACGTGTTCGGCCAGGTAGGCATCGACATGATCGCCGGCCCCTCGGAAATTCTCGTGGTATGCGACGGCCAGACCGACCCGGACTGGATCGCCATGGACCTGTTCTCCCAGGCCGAGCACGACGAAGACGCCCAGGCCATTCTGGTCAGCCCGGATGCCGCCTTCCTCGATCGCGTGGCTGCCAGCATCGACAAGCTGATGCCGACCATGGAGCGTGCCGATATCATCGAGAAGTCGATCAATGGCCGTGGTGCGCTGATCCAGGTGCGAGATATGCAGCAGGCCATGGAAGTGGCCAACCGCATCGCACCGGAGCACCTGGAGCTGTCGGTGGCCGACCCGCAAGCCTGGCTGCCACACATTCGCCACGCTGGCGCGATCTTCATGGGCCGCCACACCAGCGAAGCGCTGGGCGATTACTGCGCTGGCCCTAACCACGTGCTGCCCACTTCAGGTACCGCGCGTTTTTCGTCGCCGCTGGGGGTGTATGACTTCCAGAAGCGTTCGTCGATCATCTTCTGCTCCGAGCAGGGCGCGTCCGAGCTGGGTCACACTGCCTCGGTCCTTGCCCGAGGCGAGTCGCTCACTGCCCACGCCCGTAGTGCCGAATACCGTATCCTGACCCAAGACAAGGGGAACTGAGCATGAGTCGATTCTGGAGCCCCTTCGTCAAGGACCTGGTGCCTTATGTGCCGGGCGAGCAACCCAAGCTGGCGCGCCTGGTCAAGCTGAACACCAACGAAAACCCCTATGGCCCGTCGCCCAAGGCGCTGGAGGCCATGCGCGACGAACTTAACGATAACCTGCGCCTGTACCCCGACCCGAACGGTGACCGTCTCAAGCAAGCGGTGGCCGAGTACTACGGCGTGACCCCGGCGCAAGTGTTTGTCGGCAACGGCTCGGACGAGGTGCTGGCGCACATCTTCCACGGCCTGTTCCAGCACGATGCGCCCCTGCTGTTCCCGGACATCAGCTACAGCTTCTACCCGGTCTACTGCGGCCTTTACGGCATTGCCTTCGAACAGGTGGCGTTGGATGAGCAGTTCCAGATACGCATCGAGGACTACAAAAAGCCCAACGCTGGCATCATCTTCCCCAACCCCAATGCGCCGACCGGTTGCCTGATGCCGTTGCAGGTGGTAGAGCAGTTGCTGCAGGCCAACCGTGATTCGGTGGTGGTGGTGGATGAGGCCTACATTGATTTCGGTGGTGAAACGGCGATCAGCCTGGTGGACCGCTACGATAACCTGCTGGTTACCCAGACGCTGTCGAAGTCGCGCTCGCTGGCGGGTCTGCGAGTTGGCCTGGCGGTGGGGCACCCGGACCTGATTGAGGCGCTGGAGCGGATCAAGAACAGCTTCAACTCCTACCCGCTGGACCGTGCAGCTATCGTCGGCGCGGCGGTGGCGTTCGAAGACCGAGAGTATTTCGAGGAAACCTGCCGCAAGGTGATAGACAGCCGCGAGGAACTGGTCGGGCAGTTGCAGGCCAAGGGCTTTGAGGTGCTGCCGTCGGCTGCCAACTTCATCTTCGCCCGTCACCCGCAGCAGGATGCCGGCGAGCTGGCGGCACGCTTGCGCGAGCAGGGCGTGATCGTGCGCCACTTCAAGCAGCCGCGTATTGCCCAGTTCCTGCGGATTACCATCGGTACGCCGGAAATGAACCAGGCCCTGCTGGATGCGTTGAGCTGACGGCAGTCCACCCTGTGGGAACGGGCATGCTCGCGAAACAGAATGGCACGGGCTTCGCCCGTGTTCGCGGGTAAGCCCTCCAATGCACTGCGCCCAATCACCAATGTGTGCCCACCCCCGATCGGTGTGTAGGAGCGGGTTCACCCGCGAATACGGTGACGGCTGCGATGGTGAATGACCGGGGATATTGGCCAGCAGGTCCGACCCTTTCGCGGGTGAACCCGCTCCTACGACGTCCTGTGTCCAACCCCTGATGTGTGTCCGCCACCGATCAGATGTAGGAGCGGGTTCACCCGCGAATACGGTGGTGGCTGCGACGTTGAATGACCGGGATATTGGCCAGCAGGGTCGGCCTCTTCGCGGGTGAACCCGCTCCTACGACGGCCTGTGTCCAACCCCTGATGTGTGTCCGCCACCGATCAGATGTAGGAGCGGGTTCACCCGCGAATACGGTGGTGGCTGCGACGTTGAATGACCGGGGATATTGGCCAGCAGGTCCGGCCCTTTCGCGGGTGAACCCGCTCCTACGACGGCCTGTGTCCAACCACCGATGTGTGTCCGCCACCGATCAGGAGCGGGTTCACCCGCGAATACGGTGGTGGCTGCGATGGTGAATGACCGGGGATATTGGCCAGCAGGTCCGGCCCTTTCGCGGGTGAACCCGCTCCTACGACGGCCTGTGTCCAACCCCTGATGTGTGTCCGCCACCGATCAGGTGTAGGAGCGGGTTCACCCGCGAATACGGTGGTGGCTGCGATGGTGAATGACCGGGGATATTGGCCAGCAGGTCCGACCCTTTCGCGGGTGAACCCGCTCCTACGACGGCCTGTGTCCAACCCCTGATGTGTGTCCGCCACCGATCAGGTGTAATCGATGGACTCGCCCCCGCCGAGGCATCACAGTGCCACGGTGGTGTTCGAAGAAGCCAACGGCAGCGAGGGCGAGACCATGAAAAAGCATAGTTCGAAACACGATTCCCTGTCTTCCACTG
>NZ_JADDRH010000020.1:0-104540 GCF_044904505.1 Pseudomonas sp. 3HC3 | reverse complement strand
TGTTGGCCAGAAGCAAAAAGCTTCCTCGAACAGGCCTGATACATAGATGCAACCGGGTTCCTATGTTCAAAAAAGCAGCTAGACAGTGTGGGCGAGTCCATACATAGGAGCGGGTTCACCCGCGAATGCTGTGGCAGTGGCAAAATTGAACGCCTGGTAGAAATTGGCCGACAGGCCCGGCCCTTTCGCGGGTAAACCCGCTCCTACAGGGCTGCATCAGCCTATTGCTGGTCGTTGTAGTGGAACTTGGGCATTTCCCAGTGGAAGCGGATCGCCAACAGGCGCACCAGGAAGCCGCCAAACAGCGTCAGCAACATCGCCTGCTCCGCCGGCACCTTGAAATACACGCAACCCAGGTAGAACCAGGCCGCCGCAAATGACACGCTGGCATACAGCTCTCGGCGGAACACCAGCGGGATGTCGTTGCAGAAGATATCCCGCAAGATCCCGCCAAACACCCCGGTGACCACCCCGCTGATCGACGCCACCAGCATGCCCTGCCCCATCTCCAGCGCCGTCATGCAGCCAATCAGGGTAAATGCCACCAGCCCCAGGGCATCGAGCACCAGGAACAGCGAGCGAAGGCGGCGCATCATTGGCGCGATGAAAATGGTCAGCAGCGCCGCAAAACTGGTCAGCACCAGGTACTCCGGGTGCTTAACCCAGGTCAGCGGGTAGTGCCCGAGCAGCACATCACGCACCGAGCCGCCCCCAAGCGCGGTGACGCAGGCGATCAGCACCACGCCAAACCAGTCCATGCCGCGACGCCCGGCAGACAGCGCGCCAGTCATGGCTTCGGCGGTAATGGCGATAAGGTAGAGCATCAGCAACATGGTGCGGGTCCGTGCAGGAAAGGCGCGCAGTCTAACCAGTTGCCCAGGGCACCAAAAGGGGGCACAGATACAATATCTGCGCCGTTTCGAATCACAGCTTGATGAAGTGCTCGCGATAGTGCCGCAGCTCGGCGATGGATTCGCGGATATCGTCCAGCGCCAGGTGGGTATTGCCCTTCTTGAAGCTGTCACGCACGTTCGGCGCCCAGCGCGCGGCCAGCTCCTTCAGGGTAGAGACATCCAGGTTGCGGTAGTGGAAGTAGTTTTCCAGGTCGCGCATGTGACGGTAGAGGAAACGACGATCCTGGCAGATGCTGTTGCCGCAGATCGGCGACTTGCCTTTAGGCACCCACTGCTCAAGGAAGGCGATGGTCTGTGCCTCGGCTTCGGCCATGCTGACCTTGCTCTCGCGCACGCGCTGGGTCAGCCCCGAAGCACCATGGGTGCGGGTGTTCCACTCGTCCATGCGCGCCAGCACTTCGTCACTGTGGTGGATGGCGATCACCGGCCCTTCGGCCAAGGTGTTCAGCTCGCTGTCGGTGACGATGGTGGCCATTTCGATGATAACGTCGCTGTCCGGATCCAGGCCGGTCATTTCCAGGTCGATCCAGATCAGGTTCTGTGGGTTTTGCATGCAGGGGCTCCTCATATAGGCGGTCATATTAGCCTAGTGGCCAAGGCACGCCCATTCACGGCATAAAGCTGGGCGGAATAGTCCAGCGGCTGGCGTGCTAAACTGCCTGCCGTTTTCAATGCCCACGCCGGGCCTCTCTTACGGTACCTTCATGGCCAAACGCCAGCTCAATCGCCGCCAGAACTGGCGGATCGAAAAAATCCAGGGTGAGCGCGCCGCTCGCGCGGCCAAACGCGAGCAGCATGCACTGCAGGAACTGGAGGGTGGCGACCTGGGGCCGGAGCAACTTGGCCTGGTGATCGCACACTTCGGCGTACAGGTAGAAGTGGAAGCCCAGGACGGCGACACCGCGGGCCAAGTGTTCCGCTGTCACTTGCGTGCCAACCTGCCAGCACTGGTCACCGGCGACCGCGTGGTATGGCGTGCGGGCAATCAGGGCATTGGCGTGATCGTGGCGCAGATGCCGCGCAGCACCGAGCTGTGCCGGCCGAACAACCATGGCCAGCTCAAGCCCGTAGCTGCCAACGTCGACCTGATCGTGATCGTGTTCGCCCCGGCGCCGGAACCACACCCGAACCTGATCGACCGCTATCTGGTAGCGGCCGAGCACGCTGGCCTGCGCCCGCTGCTGCTGCTGAACAAGGCCGACCTGATCAACGATGAGAACGGCCCCGGCCTGCATGCGTTGCTGGAGGTCTACCGCGAACTGGGTTACCCGCTGCTGGAAGTATCGGCACACCAGGGCGACGGCATGCAGCGCCTGCAGCAGCTACTCGACGGCCACATCAGTGTGTTCGTCGGCCAGTCAGGGGTAGGTAAGTCGTCGCTGGTCAACAGCCTGCTGCCGGACGCCGGTACCCGTGTCGGCGACCTGTCGGAATGGTCTGGCCAGGGTACCCACACCACCACCACGGCGCGGCTGTACCACTTCCCCAACGGCGGCGACCTGATCGACTCGCCGGGCATTCGCGAGTTCGGCCTTGGCCATGTCAGCCGCGACGACGTGGAAGATGGCTTCATCGAGTTCCGCGACCTGTTCGGCACCTGCCGCTTCCGCGACTGCAAGCATGACCGCGAACCGGGCTGCGCGCTGCTCAAGGCACTGGAAGAGGGGCGTATCAAGCCGCAGCGCATGAACAGCTATCGCTCGATCATCGCCAGCCTGGCAGAAGACAGCTACTGAAACGCTCGAATTGAAAGTTGCCGCGATCCCTTGTAGGAGCGGGTTTACCCGCGAATACGGTGGCGACTGCAACGGTGAACGGCGGGTGGAAATTGGCCAGCAGGTCCGGCCCTTTCGCGGGTGAACCCGCTCCTACGACGGCCTGCGCCCAATCACCGATGCGTATGTAGGAGCGGCTTTAGCCGCGAACACCGGCAACGCCGGTGCCATTCACCGCGCTGGAGGCTTCGCGGGTAAACCCGCTCCTACAGTGATCGCGCCAGCGTTCAAGTGTTGGGTAGCACAGTTGCCCACCCCAAAAAGCCGCTTACTGCTCCTTGGCTTCATCCATCTTCAGCGTGCCATCTTCAAAGATGTTCAGCTTCTGGCGCAGCTCACGCGGTTGCATCGGTGGCTGTTCAGTTGCCCCTGGGTCAGCCGGCGCCGAAGCCCCTGGCGCAGCACCACTGGCTGGCGCTGCAGGAGCAGCTGGCGGTGTTTGCGGCGCACCCTGCTCACCCTCGATGTTGCGCTGGGCTTTCTTGGTCAGCACGATGATGTCGATGCGGCGATTGACCGGGTTGAACGGGTCGTTGCGGTCGAACAGCGATGACGAGGCGTAACCCACCACCCGCGCCACCTGGCTGTCCGGGTAACCACCGGCCACCAGCGCACGACGCGCGGCGTTGGCGCGGTTGGCCGACAGCTCCCAGTTACCGTACTCGCCCGTGCTCGCATACGGCTTGGCATCGGTGTGGCCGCTGATGCTGATCTTGTTCGGCACCGCCTTGATGGTGTCGGCCATTGCCAGCAGGATATCTTCGAAGTATGGCTGCAGGCGCGCGCTACCGATGTCGAACATCGGCCGGTTCTCGGCATCCATGATCTGGATGCGCAGGCCGTCCTGGGTGATCTCGAACAGGATCTGGTCCTTGAACTTCTGCAGCTGCGGGTTCTCTTCCACCTTGTTCTGCAGTTCCTGCAGCAACAGCTCCAGACGCTCGCGCTCGACCTGCTCGGCCATGGTCTCGACCTGGTCCTTGCTCAGCTGAGTGGGGGACTGCTGCGTCGGCTCGGTCTTCACTTCCGGATTGATGGTTTTGTCCGGCGCCATCTCCGGTGAACCACCCAGGTCGATGACATAAGGCGTGCCACTCTCGGAGAAACCAATAGGGTCCTGGAAGTAGCCGGCAATGGCGATCTTCTGCTCAGGCGTGGCCGTGGACAACAGCCACAGCACCAGAAAGAACGCCATCATCGCCGTGGCGAAGTCGGCAAAGGCGATTTTCCAGGCGCCACCATGGTGGCCGCCGCCAAAGCGCTTGACGCGCTTGACGATGATGGGCTGATTGTTCTCCATGACTCAGCGACCGCGAACCGCTTGTTCCAGTTCGGCGAAGCTTGGGCGGTGCTTGGGGTACAACACCTTGCGCCCGAACTCGACCGCCAGCGAGGGCGGCATGCCCGACGCCGAGGCCACCAGCGAAGCCTTGATCGATTCGTAGAGGTTCAGTTCTTCCTTGGCATCGTGCTCCAGGCACTTGGCCAAAGGACCGAAGAAACCGTAAGCCGCCAGAATACCGAAGAAGGTACCCACCAGCGCCGCACCTACGTGCATGCCGATGGCCGCTTGGTCGCCATCGCCCAGCGAGGCCATGGTCACCACGATACCCAATACCGCCGCAACGATACCAAAGCCGGGCATACCGTCGGCGATGCCGGTCACCGCGTGGGACGGGTGCTCCAGCTCTTCTTTCATGCTCAGCAGTTCCATGTCGAACAGGCCCTCGAGCTCGTGCGGGGCCATGTTGCCGGTGGACATGATACGCAGGTAGTCGCAGACGAACGCAGTCATGCGCTCATCGGCCAGTACCGTCGGGTACTTGGCGAAGATCGGGCTGGCAGCGGCGTCCTCGATGTCGGCCTCGATGGCCATCATGCCTTCGCGACGGCTCTTGTTGAGGATTTCGTATACAAGGCCCAGCACCTCCAGGTAGAAGGCATGACTGAAGCGCGAGCCGAACATTTTCATCGACTTCTTGATGACATGCATGGTCATGTGGCCAGGGTTGGCCTGCAGGAATGCACCGAAGGCCGCACCGCCGATGATCAGTACTTCGAACGGCTGGATCAGCGCTGCGATCTTGCCGTGGGAGAGCACGTAGCCGCCGAGCACGCTCGCGAATACGACGATGATGCCGATAATTTTAGCCATAGGTTCAAAGCACTTGCTGTCGTGGTCAGGGGAAGAGACGGGAGCTTTAAAACTCTTCTTCTACTTATCGGCAGAACTGCGCCAGACTATAGCCACTCAATGCGAAAAGCCAGTTCGGACTGATGTCAAAATGCCAATTGAAACCAAGGTGCCCACTCAGGCCCCGCGTACGCTAGAGGCCTGGGTAAAGCTGCTCGAGAGTGTTCGCATCCCCGTGCCGAAGCACAGCTACGACCGGGTCATGGCCGCCATCCACGATAGCTGCCGCTCGCTGCGCGATATCGCCGAACTGATGCAGGATAGCCCCGCGCTGGTGCTGTCAGTGATGCGCGAAGCCAATCACCCCACCAATGCCAGCCTCGCTGAGCCCGCCGAAAGCCTGGAAGTCGCCCTCAACCGCCTGGGCCTGGAGCGCAGCGAGCAGCTTCTCAAACGCCTGCCGACACTGCCCGTGGAGGAGATTCCGCCGGTACTGTGCCAGTTCCAGATGATCAGCCAGCATGCGGCACAGCAGGCCAGCGGCCTGTTCGCCAGCCGCCTGGCACGGCTGTGGCAAGAGATTCACTGGGGCAGCCTGCTGTTCCTGTCGCCACTCTGGCCACTGGCACTGGCCTACCCCAAGCTCCTCGACACTTGGGAACTGCGGGTTATCCACAAAGGTGAAGACGCCGCCCACGTCGAGGAAGAACTGTTTGGCGTGCGCATCATGGCGCTGTGCCAGACCATGGCCGAGTATTGGCGCCTGCCCCAGTGGGTCACCCAGGGTTATCGCCTGCTGCTGGAAGAGCGCGAGCAACTGGCCAAGGTGCTGAACATCGCCCGCGACGAAGACCTGCTCAGCCAACAGCACCGCCTGGACGCCGAGCCCGGCTTGCGACGCTGGTTCAACCAGCCGGCCAATACCGTGCTGCTGGCCAACAACCTGGCCCTGGCGGCACAGGTCGGCTGGGACAACCCGCACCTGCTGCGCTGGCAACTGCTGACCGCACTGTACCTGCAAACCTCGCTGGAAGACGTGCAACAGCAGGTGCACCAGCAGGCGGCCGCCAGCGCCCGCCGCCACGCCCGGCATGCCCTGTTCCACCCGGCCGAGGCTTTGATCTGGCCATGGCACCAACGCCGGCCTCACCCGGATATGCTGGCCCCACCCCCGCCCAGCAGCGACGACCTGGCACGCTGGCGCACGCTGTGCCAGCACCTGCTGGCCCAACCCAGCCCGTTCACCAACGCCGTGCACCTGGCCACCCAGGCACAAGAGGCCCTGCTGGCCTGCGGCATGCAACGCATAATGCTGCTTAGCCTGGACAAGGCAAGTGACTGCCTGCGCGCACAGCAAATTGCCGGCCTGCCCAAGGAGGCCGGGGCCCTTACCCTGCAGGTATCGCAGAACAAGCTGCTGCAAAAGCTGCTGAGTCAGGCCGGACAACTGCGCATCACACCGGAAAACCACAGCCAGTTCTCGGCACTGTTACCCGCCCCGTTGCGCGCTTTGTTTCGCAGCGAGCATGTTCTACTTCGCTCGCTGGCTGCGAACGACCAGGTGCTGATGCTGCTGGTGGCCGACCAGGGCTGCCGGCCGATGGCCGATATCAGCGTGCAAGCGTTCGGCAAGACCGCGCAATGCATCGAGCGGGCCTTGTCGGTGTTTACCAACCGCAAGGGTTGAGCCTTGCGCTACAATCGCCTCTCTTTCCACACTGGAGACCGTGGATGACCGACTTTTCCGGCCTGCCCCTGGTGATCGAAGCTGCAGACCTGCTGCCACGCCTGGATTCGCCGCAACTGATCCTGGTCGACCTGAGCAGCGCCAACCGCTATGTCAGCGGGCATATCCCCGGCGCGCGCTTTGTCGAAGGCAAGCGCACCCAGCTCGGCCAGCCCCCGGCGCCCGGCCTGCTACCGGCCCTGGGCGAGCTCGAGAAACTGTTCAGCGAACTAGGCCACCGCGCCGATGCCGTGTATGTGGTGTACGACGATGAAGGCGGTGGCTGGGCCGGGCGCTTCATCTGGCTGCTCGATGTCATCGGCCACAAGCGCTACCACTACCTCAATGGCGGTATCCAGGCCTGGCCGGCAGACAAGCTGTCCACTGAAGTGCTTGCCAGTGGCAACGCCCCGGTCCGTCTGCACATCGACAGCGCACCCACTGCCACCCGCGAGTACCTGCAAAGCCGCCTGGGCGCCGATGACCTGGTCATCTGGGACGCGCGCGGCCCGCAGGAGTTCAGCGGCGAAAAAGTGCTGGCAGCCAAAGGCGGCCACATCCCCGGCGCGATCAACTTCGAGTGGACCGCCGGCATGGACTTCAACGACCACCTGCGCATCCGCCAGGACATCGCTGAAGTCCTGGAGAAGCTGGGCATCACCCCCGACAAGGAAGTGATCACCCACTGCCAGACCCACCGCCGCTCCGGTTTCACTTACCTGGTGGCCAAGTCCCTCGGCTACCCACGCGTCAAGGCCTACGCCGGCTCGTGGGGCGAATGGGGCAACCACCCGGACACGCCTGTAGAAGTCTAAGGAACCTGCATGAAATCCCGTCTGTTCATCATCAGCCAGTACCTGCTGCCGCACCACCTGCTGTCGCGGCTGGCCGGTTGCATCGCCGAGTGCCGCGTGCGCTGGTTCAAGAACGCCTTCACCGCATGGTTCGCCAAGCGCTACCAGGTCAACATGAGCGAGGCCCTGGTCGAAGACCTGAGCGCGTACGAGCACTTCAACGCGTTCTTCACCCGCGCCCTGAAGCCAGGCGCCCGCCCACTGGACGAAACCCCGGGCGCCATCCTGTGCCCGGCCGACGGTGCGGTCAGCCAGCTCGGCCCGATCGAGCACGGCCGTATCTTCCAGGCCAAAGGCCACGGTTTCAGCGCGCAAGAGCTGCTGGGCGGTGACCCGGCCATGGCCGCGCCGTTCATGGGCGGCGAGTTTGCCACCATCTACCTGTCGCCCAAGGACTACCACCGCGTGCACATGCCGCTGGCCGGCACCCTGCGCGAAATGGTCTACGTACCGGGCCGTCTGTTCTCGGTCAACCAGACCACCGCAGAGAATGTCCCCGAGCTGTTCGCCCGCAACGAGCGCGTGGTCTGCCTGTTCGATACAGAGCGTGGGCCAATGGCCGTGGTACTGGTCGGTGCGATGATCGTCGCCTCGATCGAAACGGTATGGGCAGGGCTGGTCACGCCGCCCAAGCGTGAACTGAAGACCTTCCGCTACGACGAAGCCAGCCGCGCCCCGATCCACTTGGAGAAAGGTGCCGAACTAGGCCGCTTCAAGCTGGGTTCGACTGCCATCGTGCTGTTCGGGCCAGAGCAGGTGAAATGGGCCGAGAGCCTGGGTGCTGGCTCCGCAGTGCGCATGGGGCAACAGTTGGCGGCACCTGTGCAGGCCTGATTCAAGCCCAATGGAAAGGCCCTGCATATGCAGGGCCTTTTTCATTGGGACCGCCATGCGGCCCCCAGATCCACGGATCAGCCGCGGGCGTCGCGGTCACGCAGGCCCAGCAGATACAGCACCCCATCCAGCCCCAAGGTGGAAATCGCCTGCTTGGCCGACTGGCGCACCAGCGGCTTGGCACGAAACGCCACGCCCAGCCCGGCCAGCGACAGCATCGGCAGGTCATTGGCGCCATCACCCACGGCAATGGTCTGCTCCAGTTGCAAGCCTTCTTCACTGGCCAGCTTCTTCAGCAGTTCGGCCTTGCGCTGGGCATCGACAATCGGCTCAACAGCCACGCCGGTCACCTTGCCATCGACCACTTCAAGTTCGTTGGCGAACACATAGTCGATCCCCAGGCGCGCCTGCACCTGACGGGCAAAGTAGGTAAAGCCACCGGACAGAATCGCAGTCTTGTATCCCAGGCGCTTGAGCTCGGCAAACAGGTTCTCGGCACCCTCGGTCAGGCGCAGCGATGCCCCGATCTCGTCCAGCACCCCAACATCCAGCCCCTTGAGCAAAGCCATGCGCTCTTTGAAGCTGGCGCGGAAGTCCAGCTCACCGCGCATGGCGCGCTCGGTGATCGCCGCCACCTGCTCCCCCACACCCGCTGCCTTGGCCAGTTCGTCGATAACTTCGGCCTCGATCAGCGTGGAGTCCATGTCGAACACCGCCAGCCGGCGGTTGCGGCGGAACAGATCGTCCTTCTGGAAGGCGATGTCGACGCTCAGTTCTTCAGCCAGGGCAAAGAAGTCGGCACGCAGGGCCTGGGCATCGCTCGGCACGCCGCGCACGGAGATCTCGACGGCTGCCTTGCCCTTGTCGAATTCGGCATCCAGTGCCACCCGGGCCGACAGGCGCTCCATGCGCTCGATAGTCAGGCCGTACTGGCTGATCACCGCACTCACCCGCTGCAACTGCTCGGGAGTGATCTTGCGGCTGAGCAGGGTAACGATGTGGCGCGCTTCGCCATGCCCATCGGCCCAATGCTGGTAGTCCGCCTCGGAAATCGGCGTGTAACGGGCCTGCAGGTTCAGTTCGTGGGCTTTGGCCTGCACGCTTTGCAACAGCGCGGTAGCCACTTCGTTGTCCGGGATGTCGACCAGGATGCCAAACGACAAGGTGCCGTGCATGACCGCCAGGCCGATGTCGAGGATACTCACACCGCCCTGCAGCAGGACGCCGGTGATAGCCGCAGTGAGACCGGGACGGTCCTCACCGGTGATGTTGATCAGGACGATTTCGCGCACAACCTGGCTCCGACTTCGATGAAAAATGCGCATTCTACCGATTTTCCATGACCATCGGGCGCCAACGATACTTTGCCGACAAAACCCGGCTCGCTATACTCCCCCCACTTTCATGCCATTAAGAGCCGAGCTCTGTGAACCGGCCCACGCCAGTCAAACCAGACAACTTCTTCCTGATGATCTATCGCGCCCTGAGTCAACGTCGCGTGCCGCTGGCACTGCGCATCGCCTGCACCAACATCTTCCTGGTGGCGCTGGCGCTGGTGATCTACGCCTGCGTGATGGGCCTGCAGTTCAAGCAGGCCATGCATGAGCAGGCCGATGCCCTGGGCCAGAGCCTGACCACCCAGACTGCCACATCGGCAACCGAGCTGCTGGTGTCCAACGACATCCTCAGCCTCAACGTGCTACTGGGCAACCTGGTGAAAAACCCGTTGGTAGCCCATGCGGCAATCTACAGCGTGGATAACCGCATCCTCGCCGAAGCCGGCCAGCGCCCGCGCAACAGCCTGCTGGGCGAGGCCGAAGGCCTGTTCCAGACCAAGATCACGTTCCAGGACGTGACGGCCGGGCAACTGCGCATCAGCCTGGACATGAGCCAGTTCCAGCAGCCGATGCTGATCAGCCTGCAGAGCATGGGCATTCTGGCCGCCATCCTGCTGGCCCTGGCCCTGGCCCTCAGCTTGCGTCAAGGCCGCTTCATCACCCTGCCACTGCTGCAGCTGCGGGTATGGCTGCGCGACCCGCAGCCCTATACCCCGGCCACCGACCGCCAGGACGAGATCGGCGACATCGCCCGCCAGTTGCATGCACGCCTGGCCCCGCCTCCGCCACCAGAGCCGGAGCCCGAGGAAGAAGACGACGAGCAATTCGACGACCTGCACGCAGCTGCCCCGGCACCCAAAGCCGTACCGCGCACCAAGGTAGCCCTGGAAGACGAAGATGACGACGCAGCCTTCGCCGGCCTGCTGGACGACGACACTGCACCCAAGGCCCACGCAGAGGTCGAGTCCGACGAGCCGCAGTACAGCGCCGTACTTGCCGTGCAGCTGGGCTCGCAGGAGCAACTGCGCCGCCTGCCACGTACACGCCTGGACGAGCTGACCGAGCGCTACCGCGATTGCCTGGAGCACGCGGCTTCGCTCTACGACGGTGAAACCCACACGCTGAACGACGGCAGCACCCTGGTGCTGTTCCACAGCCGCGAGTGTGGCGAGGATTACCTGACAAACGCCATTTGCTGCGGCGAACTGTTGCGCGCCCTGGGCCACGCCCTGCAGATCGAGGTAGCCGACAGCGGCATCACCCTGCAACTGCAGCTAGGCCTGGTCTTGGGCAACGACCTGCATGGGCTGGAACTGGTTGACCTGCTGATTGCCGAGAAAGTCCAGGATGCCCTGGCGCTGTCGCAGCACAGCCGCAACCTGTTGCTGGTAGAGCGGCAGATCAACGATGACGCCCTGATTCGCCAGCGTGCGCGTATTCGCCCGATCGCCAGCCCCGAAGGCGCGTGCTGTGTGGAGCGCCTGATGGAGCCCTACCCGTCGATGCTGGAACGGCAACTGGCGCGCATGCATGAGCACCGTGCCTGACAGACATACGCTGCATCTACAGCGTATGTCTTGAGCCAGGCTGGTTGCCTTGCGATCACCTGCCTGGCGCAAAATCCAGCCAGTAGCGCAAACCCCGTATTCGCGGGTTCACCCGCGAATACGGTAGCAGCGGAAACGGTGAACGGCAGGTGAAAATTGGCCAGCAGGCCCGACCCTTTCGCGGGTGAACCCGCTCCTACGACGGGCTGCGCCCAGCCACCGACATGTGTCGCCCCCAATCAGGTGTAGGAGCGGGTTTACCCGCGAATACGGTAGCGGCGGCAACGGTGAACGGCCGGTGAAAATTGGCCAGCAGGCCCGGCCCTTTCGCGGGTGAACCCGCCCCTACGACGGGCTGCGCCCAGCCACCGACATGTGTCGCAGCTCAATCAGGTGTAGGAGCGGGTTTACCCGCGAATACGGTAGCGGCGGCAACGGTGAACGGCCGGTGAGAATTGGCCAGCAGATCCGGCTTCTTCGCGGGTAAACCCGCTCCCACAAAGACCGTGCCAGCTTGATCAGAACCGATAAACTTCCATATCGGTGCGAATCGGCGAGGCCATCGGGATTTTGGGTTTCTCTGGCCCCTTCTTCACCTGCGTCGGTGCAGCGGATTTTTTCGGTGCTTCTTCGGCAATCGCCGGCTGGTTGGCCAGCGGCTTCACCGCTGTGCTCAACTGTTCGGCCAGCTTTTGCAGCAGTTGGCCCTGAGCCTGCACCTGCGACGACTCACTGCCCTCGTGCTGCTGCTCGAGGTGAATGATACGGTTGTCACGCACATGGCCACGACGGTCCAGCAGACGCCACTGGGCATCCAGAATGGCCGGCTGGTTCTTGCCCGAGTCCAGGCGTGTGATCGACAACAGCACTTGCACGTCCGGGCTGAAGCCTGCAGTCGCCGGGGCCAGCACTACGCGCTGGCTGTCCAGACGCCAGGCCAGTTGACGCACCAGCAGCTGGTCGATATCCGATGAAAGGCTGCCAGCCCAGCGACCGTCGGTCGCCGCGCTCAGGCTGCCATCAGCTTGACGCTGCAGGAACGTCTCACGCTGAAGATAATCGGCCACCGATACCGGGCCGAGTACAACGGCCATGCCCGCGCTCTGCGAAGGCTGGCCAGGATCACCACTGTCGAGCTGATACAGGGCAACCGGCTGATGCATGGTGCACCCGCCAAGGCCCAGCAGGCCAGTCATCAACAGCGCAAATGGAAGGCGCAGAAATTTCATCATCCCATCCAGGCGGCTGCCACAAGGCACACCGCAGTGATACATGTATATTCAAACGGGCACACGGCCACGCCGGCACCGCAAGGGGCATATCATCCGCGAAATAACCGTCCGACTCCAGCATTTCTGCCCGAAACGGCGTTGAAATTGCCGTTCCAGACATTGCAACCGGTTATGCCGGCACTTCCACCTGCAACCCATCGACGCGCTGGAACCCACGTGGCAGCTTGCTACCGCGCCGTCCGCGCTCGCCCTTGTAGTGCTCCAGGTCGTCCGCCTTCAAAGACAGGGTACGCTTGCCGGCCTGCAATACAAGGGTCGCGCCTTCGGGAATCACGGCTAGATCGGTAACAAATTCTTCGCGGCTGGCCACCCGGTCACCCGGCACGCCAATGATCTTGTTGCCCTTGCCTTTACCCAGCTGTGGCAAGTCGCTGACCTTGAACACCAGCAGGCGGCCTTCAGTGGTCACCGCCGCCAACCAGTCCTGCTCGCGATCGGCCACTGGGCGCGGGGTCATGACCTTGGCCCCGTTGGGCAAGCTGAGCAAGCCTTTGCCGGCCTTGTTCTTGGCCTGCAGGTCCTCACCCTTGACCACAAAGCCGTAACCGGCATCCGAAGCCACCACGTACAGCGCATCGTCGTCAGGCAACAACACACATTCGAAAGTCGCCCCCGGTGGCGGCGTCAGACGGCCAGTCAGCGGCTCACCCTGGCCACGCGCCGATGGCAGGCTGTGGGCGGCCAGCGAGTAGCTGCGCCCGGTCGAATCGATAAGCACGGCAAACTGGTTGGAACGCCCGGCTGCAGCAGCCTTGAAGCCGTCGCCGGCCTTGTAGGAAAGGCCAGTGGCGTCGATATCGTGGCCCTTGGCGCAGCGCACCCAGCCCTTCTCCGAAAGCACCACGGTGACGGGCTCGGTCGGCATCAGCTCGTTTTCCGACAGCGCTTTGGCTTCGGCACGCGCTACGATCGGTGAACGACGATCATCGCCATAGGTTTCGGCATCCTTGATCAGCTCGCTGCGCACCAGCTTACGCAGCTTGGCCTCGCTCCCCAGCAGGGCCTGCAGCTTGGCTTGCTCCTTCAGCAACTCATCCTGCTCACCGCGGATCTTCATCTCTTCCAGGCGCGCCAACTGCCGCAGGCGGGTCTCAAGGATGTAGTCGGCCTGGATCTCGGTCAGCTCGAAACGCTCGATCAGGGCCTGCTTGGGGTATTCCTCGGTACGGATGATGTGGATCACTTCATCCAGGTTGAGGAACGCGGTGAGTAAACCGTCCAACAGGTGCAGACGCTTTTCGACCTTGTCCAGACGGTGCTGCAGGCGGCGACGAACGGTGTTGGTGCGGAATTGCAGCCACTCTACCAATATGGTTCGCAGGTTTTTCAACTGCGGACGGCCGTCCAGGCCGATGATGTTCACGTTGACCCGGTAGGTGCTTTCCAGGTCAGTGGTAGCGAACAGGTGCTGCATCAGCTCGTCGACATCCACGCGGTTGGAACGCGGGATGATGACGATACGGCACGGGTTTTCGTGGTCCGACTCGTCGCGCAGGTCGGCGACCATCGGCAGCTTCTTGGCCTGCATCTGCGCGGCAATCTGCTCCAGCACTTTGGCCCCGGAGACCTGGTGCGGCAGCGCAGTGACGACGATGTCGCCATCTTCGACACGGTACACGGCGCGCATGCGGATCGAGCCGCGGCCGCTTTCGTACATCTTGAGAATTTCTGCCCGCGGCGTGACGATCTCTGCCTCGGTCGGGTAATCCGGCCCCTGGATGTGCTCGCACAACTGCTCGATGGTTGCCTTGGGCTCATCGAGCAGTCGTACACAGGCACTGGCCACCTCTCGCAGGTTGTGCGGCGGCACATCGGTGGCCATGCCCACCGCGATACCGGTGGTACCGTTGAGCAGGATATTGGGCAAACGCGCGGGCAGCACGGCCGGCTCCTGCAAGGTGCCGTCGAAGTTCGGCACCCAGTCCACGGTGCCCTGGCCGACTTCGCTGAGCAGCACTTCAGCGTAGCGCGACAGCCGCGCCTCGGTATAGCGCATGGCGGCGAACGACTTCGGATCATCCGGCGCACCCCAGTTACCCTGGCCATCGACCAGGGTGTAGCGGTAGCTGAACGGCTGCGCCATCAGCACCATGGCCTCGTAGCAGGCCGAGTCGCCATGGGGATGGAACTTGCCGAGCACGTCACCGACGGTACGCGCCGACTTCTTGTGCTTGGCATCGGCGTCGAGCCCCAACTCGCTCATGGCGTAGACGATGCGTCGCTGCACCGGCTTCAGGCCGTCGCCGATGTGCGGCAGTGCGCGGTCCATGATCACGTACATGGAATAGTTGAGGTAGGCCTGTTCGGTGAAGTCAGCCAGCGAGCGGCGTTCGACGCCGTCCAGGCTGAGTTCCAGTGAGTCGCTCATGCGGGCCTCGTCATTATTTCAGGTTCTGGCGCAGCAGCATGGTGCCACCGCGCTGGGTAAATTCAAGTTGTTGCAGGGCACTCATGCCCAGCAGTACGGTGGGCCCGTCCAGGCCCGGCACCACGATGGCGCGTACGTTCTGCAGGCGGATATCGCCCAGTTGCAGGCTGGCCAGGCGCGTGCGGTAGCCTTCGGTGCGGCCGTTGGCGGTGCTCAGTAGCACCGGGCTACCGCGCTCCAGGCTCAGTTCATGAGCCAACGCCTCCGGGATCGCCACGTCGGTGGCGCCGGTGTCGAGCATGAAATGCACCACCTGGCCGTTGATGGCACCATCCACCACGAAGTGGCCCTGGCCATTACTCAGCAGGCGCACTTCGATATAGCCTGCACCATGCTCGGATTGCACCTGGCTATTGGGGTTACGCTGGCTGTCTTCCCACTGGCCGAAAAAGCGCGTGGCAAGAAACAGCGCCGCCGCCCAGGCGACGATCATCAGCACCCTGCCCGCGCGCTTGCCCGGCGCCTGGCTCATGGTTTGGCGCTCCAGCCGCCTTGCGGGGCGTCGAAGCGCCAGACGACCGGGCGGGTTTCGCCATCGGCTCGGGCACTGTTGTTGTTGTCCAGGCCAATCCAGGCACCCTTGGCATCGATCACCAGTGCTTCGGCCAGACCAAACGGCTGCGCGTAACGCCGTGACTCGACCAGCGCATCAGCAGCGAACGACCAGCAACGCTCGACCTTGCCACTGTCGGCATCACGCCGGCACACCCGGTAAGCGTTACGTTCTAGGGTAAACAGCTTGCCCTCGAACCAGGCCAGGTCAGAGAAGTCGCGCGACAGCGCACTGGCATTGGGCATTTGCGCCGGCTGCATCTCGACCCCGGCCTCGCTCAGCAGCACGCAACTGCGCCCGCAGGTCCATACCGATTGCCGGCGCTCAATGGCCACCAGGCCACGGCGCTCACGCTCGGCGGCCAGCCACAGGCGGTCACCCGCCGGGTTGATCGCCACGCCTTCGAACAGGGCATTGAAGTTCAGCAGCATGCCGCTTGCCCGGGCCTGGCGCACCATGGCCGAGTCGATCCTCAACCAGTCCGGCTCGCCTTCCAGCGGCAATTGCAGCACCGCGGCATGCGCCTCGCTGACCAGATAGAGGTTACCCGCCTGATCGCAGGTGATGCCTTCGAAATCCAGCTCGCCACCGCGAATGAACGATGCCGCCCAGTTGCGTGACTTCAACCCCCATGGCAGGCCGCTTTCCGGGACAGCCGGCGGGGTGAAGGTGAGCGGCTGCGCGCGCCAGGTGGGGTTCTGCTGATCGAAGCGGTAGATACGGTCGTCGTCACGGTCGGACACGCCCCACAGCCCGCCCCGGCACTCCACCAGACCAGACAGGTTGCCACCGCGCATACCGTCGATCGGGTGCTCGGCTTTCATCTTCAGCTCTGGCAAGTTGCCCGCCAGGCAAGGCAGGGCAACCAGCGCCAGGCAAACGGCAAGGACTTGCCGAATCAAACCATGACCTCGGCCAGGTTGCCCTTGGTTTCCAGCCAGCTCTTGCGGTCACCGGCGCGCTTCTTGGCAAGCAGCTTGTCCATCAGTTCGCAGGTGGCTTCTACGTCGTCCAGGGTCAGTTGTACCAGGCGCCGGGTGTTCGGGTCCATGGTGGTTTCGCGCAACTGCGGCGGGTTCATCTCGCCCAGGCCCTTGAAGCGTGTTACCTGCGGCTTGCCGCGCTTCTTCTCGGCCACCAGGCGGTCGAGGATGCCGTCACGCTCGGCTTCGTCGAGGGCGTAGTAGATTTCCTTGCCCAGGTCGATGCGGTACAGGGGCGGCATGGCCACGTAAACATGCCCAGCCTCGACCAGTGCCCGGAAGTGTTGAACAAACAGCGCACACAGCAGTGTGGCGATGTGCAGGCCGTCGGAGTCAGCGTCGGCGAGGATGCAGATCTTGCCATAGCGCAGCTGCGCAAGGTCGGTGGCACCCGGATCGACACCAATGGCCACGGCAATGTTGTGCACTTCCTGGCTGGCCAGGACTTCGCCACCGTCCACTTCCCAGGTGTTGAGGATCTTGCCGCGCAGCGGCAGGATGGCCTGGAATTCTTTGTCCCGCGCCTGCTTGGCCGAACCACCGGCCGAGTCACCCTCGACCAGGAACAACTCGGCACGCATCGGGTCCTGGCCCGCACAATCGGCCAGCTTGCCGGGCAATGCCGGGCCCTGGGTGATGCGCTTGCGTTCGACCTTCTTGCTGGCCTTGAGGCGGCGCCCGGCGTTGCTGATGGCCAGTTCTGCCAGTTGCATGCCCAGCTCGGGGTGGGCGTTGAGCCACAGACTGAAAGCATCCTTGACCACGCCGGAGACGAACGCTGCGGCCTCGCGTGATGACAGGCGCTCTTTGGTCTGCCCGGAGAACTGCGGGTCCTGCATCTTCATCGACAGTACGAAGGTGATGCGCTCCCAAACGTCTTCCGGCGCCAGCTTCACCCCGCGCGGCAGCAAGTTGCGGAACTCGCAGAACTCACGCATGGCATCCAGCAAGCCTTGGCGCAAGCCGTTGACGTGGGTGCCGCCCTGGGCGGTGGGGATCAGGTTGACGTAGCTTTCCTGAATGCTGTCGCCGCCTTCGGGCAGCCACAGCAAAGCCCAGTCAACCGCTTCCTTGTTACCCGCCAGGCTGCCGCAGAACGGCTCGTCGGGCAGGCGCTGGAATTCGTTGACCGAGTCGACCAGATAAGAGCGCAGACCATCTTCGTAGTGCCATTCGACCTTTTCGCCGCTGGCCTTGTCCTCGAAGCTGACCAGCAGCCCTGGGCACAGTACCGCCTTGGCCTTGAGCACGTGCTTGAGGCGGCTGATGGAGAACTTGGGCGAGTCGAAGTACTTCGGGTCGGGGCTGAAGTACACGCTGGTGCCGGTGTTGCGCTTGCCGACCGAGCCGACCACTTCCAGCTCGCTGGCCTTGAAGCCATCGGCAAAGGTCATCTGGTATTCGTTGCCGTCACGTTTGACGCGCACGCGCACCTGGGTCGACAGGGCGTTGACCACCGAGATGCCCACCCCGTGCAGGCCACCGGAAAACTGATAGTTCTTGTTGGAGAACTTGCCGCCGGCGTGCAGCTTGGTGAGGATCAGCTCGACCCCGGACGCGCCCTCTTCCGGATGAATGTCCACCGGCATGCCGCGGCCGTCGTCGCTGACTTCCAGCGAATGATCGGCATGCAGGATGACCTGCACCGAACGCGCGTGGCCGGCCAGTGCTTCGTCGACACTGTTGTCGATGACTTCCTGGGCCAGGTGGTTGGGGCGGCTGGTGTCGGTGTACATGCCCGGCCGCTTGCGGACCGGATCAAGGCCCGAGAGGACTTCGATGGCGTCTGCGTTATAGGCGCTAGCGCTGGGATTGGCCATAGGGTCTCGTCGTCAGTCTGGTGAATGCAAAAAAGTCAAAATACAGAAAAATCGAGCGCCGCATACTGCCCACGGGCAATGCCGGCGAAGGCCAGCAGTGCCGGCAGGCGCTCGGCGAACCCCTGGAAGCTGTGGTCGCCACCGGCCTGGATACGCAGCGCACAAGCACGGTAATAGCGCTCGGCGTGTCGGTAGTCCAGGGTTTCATCGGCGGTCTGCAACCACACTTGATAGCGGTCGGCATCGGCCGGGGCCGCGACTTCCAGTTCGGCCAGGGCCTGCACATGATCGTGGGTCAGCTCCCAGGTTTCACCGCTGTAATGATTGCGCTGGGTGCCCAGGTAACCGTCGAAATGCTTGTGCGGGGTTACCGCCGGGTTGACCAGAAGGGCCTTGAGGCCATGGCGCTCGGCCAGATGGGTGGCATAGTAGCCGCCGAGCGAACTGCCCACCAGCAGTGGCGCACCCAGTTCGGCGATGGCCGCTTCGAGCTGGGCCATGGCTTGCCGTGGGTGGTGGTGCAGGGCCGGCACTCGCAACTGGTCGGCCAGGCCGAGCTGCTGCATGACTGCCTCCAGCTGACGCGCCTTGGTCGAAAGCGGTGAGCTGTTGAAGCCATGGATATAGAGGATGGAACCCGACATGCTGCCCCCGGAATCTGTGGCTTCGCGCCTGATAATGCGGGCGCAGGGACGCGCAGTGTAGCGCGTTCGCCGGGTTTTGACGCAGTGCCACGGATTTCGCAATAATTTTCCGGCAGGCTGACGTGGCCTGCTCAATACCCTGGGCTGTCGAAGTCGAGCTGCACCTCGAAATCCAGCGCCCGCTCCACCCCGGTCTCCAGCCGCCCATCGGCATGCAGGCGCAACCAGCGGTACCCCGGATGCTCTTCGCTCACCTGGAAGCCCTCGCTGCGCGCCGCGAACTGAATACAGGTCGACGGTGTGGCCAGCAGGCGCCGCCCCTCTCGGACCTCATCCCATTCCTGATGCACATGCCCCCATAACAAAGCCCGTACCTGTGGATATCCTTCAACGATATCGAACAGCGCCTGGGAATTGCGCAAGCCGATCGGCGCGATCCAGGCGCAGCCGATGTCCACCGGCTGATGGTGGAAGCACACCAGGCAATGCCGCTCACCAGCCTCTTTCAAGGCGGCTTCCAGCACGGCCAACTGGTCATCTTGCAGAAACCCGTGGGTAGCACCGTGCACGGCGGTGTTGAGCATGACCACCCGCCATGCGCCAATATCGGTCACCGCCTGCACCAGTTCCGGCGCCACCTGCGCCATCACCTGAGCCTCGTCATGGTTGCCCGGTAACCAGCGGGTGGGTACGGCAAACGGTGCGGTCAGCTCACGAAACGCTTCATAGGATGCCACGCTGGCATCCTGGGACAGGTCGCCCGTGCACAGCAGCAAGTCGACAAGCGGCTGCTCGCGCCGCACCTGGGCCACCACGTGGCGCAGGCTGTCACGGGTATTGAGGCCCAGCATGCTGCCAGCCGGATCGGCGAACAGGTGGGCATCGGTCAGTTGCACCACATGCACAGGGCGGGATTGGTCTGGCGGCGACAACGGCCATCTCCTCGAATGGATTCAGCGGGAATTATGGCTGTGCGACGTTGACGAGCAAACACCCGCAACCGACTCACGTCACAATTCAGCGAACACTTGCCAGTTCGTGGCCGCAGGCCAGGCAGTGGCTGAGCCATTCACCCAGGAACAGGTTGAGCTGGGCCTTTTCGTCCGGCTGGTGCATGGCGTCGTTCGGATACGGGTAGATGCTGCGCAGGCGCCGGGTGTGTTCAGCACTGACCACTTCGGCCATGCGCGCATCGTGATACACCTGCACTTCCAGGTGTGGCACCGGCAACCACGGCAGGCTGTGTTCCTGGCGCACATGCAGGGTGGTGGTGTATGGGCAGGCCAGCACCACGTCGATTACCAGCACGCCGAGCATCTGGTCACCCTGGGTCATGCCGATGCGGCGCGAGCTCTGGGTGGTGCGCATGTCGGGCAGCAAACGCATCAGCCGGGCATAGTTGGCCTCGCAGGCTGCCTGCAGCCCGACCAGGTCGACTCGATAGCGCTCGCGCAGCAGGTTCACTTCCACATACCTCTTACTTCGTCACGGTTCAGCGCCAGCCATTGCAGGCCAATGATGGTGGCCGCATTGCAGATGCGCCCGTCGCGCACCGCCTGCAGGGCATCCTCGAACGACCACACGCGTACGCGAATGTCTTCACCCTCCTCTTCCAGGCCATGCAGCCCTCCCGCGCCCTCGCTGCTGCAACGGCCGAGGAACAGGTGAACGTATTCGTCACTACCGCCAGGCGACGGGAAGTACCGGGTCATCGGCCACAGGGCGCTGAACGTCAGGCCTGCTTCTTCTTCGGCCTCGCGATGGGCGACTTCCTCGGGCTGCTCGTCTTTGTCGATCAGCCCGGCAACCATCTCGATCAGCCAAGGGTTGGCGACCTTGTCCAGTGCGCCCACGCGGAACTGTTCGATCAGCACCACTTCATCGCGCGCAGGGTCGTACGGCAGCACGCATACCGCATCGTGGCGCACAAACAGTTCGCGACTGATCTCGCGCCCCATGCCCCCGGCAAATAGCTCGTGGCGCAGGCGTAACTTGTCGAGCTTGTAAAAGCCCTGGAAGCAATTGGCCCGCTCGATGATTTCGAAGCCCTTGGGCACAGCGTTCAACGCGTCTGACATGGAAATCCTCATTACCTCGAATACTGCTTCGCGCCATCCTACTCCGCACGCCTGTTGGTTTCACCCCTTTCCAGCAACCGCTGGCGCACTCGGGACAGCAGCCCTTCACTCTGTTAGCTTAGTGGCGAACTGAAGGCCGCGTAGACGGTCAAAGGCCGACTTTTCCCTGTTCTGCAAGGATCATCATGACACTTGTCAAACTGACTTCCGTGGCCGTGCTGGCACTCGCTCTGGGCGCCTGCCAGAGCCTGTTCACGCCCAACTACCGGGCCCCGCTCGAGGTCAAGCGCGACGCCTGGGAGCATGTCAAACCCGGCTGCAGCGAGAGCGACTGCCCGCTGGTGAACATCGACATGATCCACTTCCCGGCCCTGCCCAAGCTCGACGGCATCGTCGAAAAACGCCTGCTGCAACTGACCGAAGACAATCAGCATGGCACCGCGCCAGGCACCCTGCAGGCCTACGAACAGCAATATCTGGCCAGCGCCGACAAACGTAACAGCAGTTACTTGCAAGCCAAGGTACGCGAACAGCATGACGGGTTGGTGATCATCGAGTTGTCCAGCTACCTGGACAGCGGTGGCGCCCACGGCATGCCCGGGCGCGGCTTCATCAACTATTCTCGCAAGCTGGACAAGGTGCTGACCCTGCAGGACATGCTGGTGCCCGGCCAGGAAGACACCTTCTGGAAAACCGTCGAAGAATCGCACCGCGCCTGGCTGATGAGCGTGGGCATGGACAAGGATGCCGAGTTCGTCAAGACCTGGCCATTCAAGAAATCGCCGCACGTCGCCCTGACGTACGGCGCGGTAGTGGTCAAGTACGAGGTCTATGCCATCGCGCCCTACTCCATGGGCCACGTGGAACTGAAGATCCCCTACCCGCGCCTGAATGGCGTACTCAAGCCTGAACTGTTTCCCGGCCGCGGCTGAGGCTCAGTAACCCATGCAGCACACCTGCCAGCAGCAATGCTGGCAGGGTCGCGCCCAGTTCCGGCGCCTTGGCGGCAATCAGGTGATAGGCCACCACCCCGGCAAACCAGGCCACCAACGCCTGCCAGTGCAAGCCATTGACCTGCGCTGGCAGACGGCGTCGACGGACCACGTAGTGGTCCATCAGCACCACGCCAAACAGCGGCGCGAACACCGAACCGATCAGCAACAGGAAGTTTTCGTACTGTGCCAGTGGCGCCAACAGGGCGATCAGGGTGCACAACACGCCGATGGCCAACGCCAGGTGCTCGACCTTCAGCGGTATAAGCACACCGGTGGAAACCGCCGCCGAGTGGATGTCGGCGAAGGCCTTTTCCGACTCGTCCAGCAGAATTAGCAGCAGCGGGATCCCCATGCCGGCGCCCGCCAGGGCCAGCAACAGCGCATTGACTTCGCCACTGGCGGCGAACGCCAGCGTGTAGGCCACGCCCAGGCTCATCAGCCAGGTGTTGCCGATGAAGTAGCCAACTACCGTACCGCCGAACACATGCTTGCCATTGCGGGCAAAACGCGAGTAGTCCGCGATCAGCGGCAGCCAGGACAGCGGCATGGCGATGACGATATCGAAGCCAACCGCCAGCGACATCGAACCATCCCCGGCACGGCTCCACAGTTCGGCCAGGTCGGCCTTGGCGAACAGGTTCCAGGTCAGCCACAGGCAAGCGCCCAGCAACAGCCAGATGCCCCAGGCGCGCAACACCTTGCGCACGAAGGCCAGTGGCCCGCTGACGGCCAACAGGGTGGCCAGGGCACCAAAGCACAGGGTCCAGAGCATGGGGCTGTTCCAGGCACTCTCCTCACCGAACGCCCGCGCGCCCAGCAAGCTGGCGGCATCGCGCATGACAATGATTTCGAAGGCGCCCCAGCCCACCAGTTGCAGCAAGTTGAGCAGCGCCGGCAAGCGCGCACCATGGCTGCCCAGGCTAAGTTTCAGGGTGCCCATGGCAGACAGGCCGGTATCGCTGCCGATAACCCCGGCGGCGCCCAGCAACAGCACACCGACACCGGTGCCCAGGGCGATGGCCAGCACCGCGCCAGCAAGGCCCAGGCCTGGCGCCAGCATGGCACCGACCTGCAGCACCATCAGGCCGATGCCGAGGGAAAACCACAGTGAAAACAGGTCGCGAGCACCGAAGATGCGCTGCTGGATGGGGATTGGATGGTCGGGAGAGAACTGGCTGGGTGATGTCATTGTCATGTCCGCAGGAATGATGTTGAGTGGCATGCACCACCCTGTGGGAGCGGGCATGCCCGCGAACACCGGCAAAGCCGGTGCCATGCACCGCAGTGCTTGCTTCGCGGGGCAAGCCCGCTCCCACAGGGTAAGGTGCTGCGGTTTAGACTTTGTGGTACAGCTGGCTGCCTTCCTGGCGGAACCGCTCGGCCTGCTCACGCATGCCTTGCTCGACCGTCACATCCACGGCCTCGATCTTGGCAGCGTACTCACGCACTTCCTGGGTGATCTTCATCGAGCAGAACTTCGGCCCGCACATTGAGCAGAAGTGCGCGACCTTGGCCGATTCCTTCGGCAGAGTCTCGTCATGGAAAGCACGGGCGGTGTCCGGGTCGAGGCCCAGGTTGAACTGGTCTTCCCAACGGAACTCGAAACGCGCCTTGGACAAGGCGTTGTCGCGGATCTGTGCCCCCGGGTGGCCCTTGGCAAGGTCGGCGGCATGCGCGGCGATCTTGTAGGTGATGATGCCGGTCTTGACGTCGTCCTTGTTCGGCAGGCCCAGGTGCTCCTTCGGCGTGACGTAGCAGAGCATGGCGCAACCGAACCAGCCGATCATCGCCGCACCAATGCCCGAGGTGATGTGGTCGTAACCCGGCGCGATGTCGGTGGTCAGTGGGCCGAGGGTGTAGAACGGCGCCTCGTCGCAGCACTCCAGCTGCTTGTCCATGTTCTCTTTGATCAACTGCATCGGCACGTGGCCGGGGCCTTCGATCATGCATTGCACGTCGTGCTTCCAGGCAATCTTGGTCAGCTCGCCGAGGGTTTCAAGCTCACCGAATTGCGCCGCGTCGTTGGCGTCGGCAATCGAGCCAGGGCGCAGGCCGTCGCCCAGCGAGAAGCTGACGTCGTAGGCCTTCATGATTTCGCAGATTTCGTCGAAGTGGGTGTACAGGAAGTTTTCCTTGTGGTGCGCCAGGCACCACTTGGCCATGATCGAGCCACCACGGCTGACGATGCCGGTGACGCGCTTGGCGGTCAGGGGTACATAGCGCAGCAGCACACCGGCGTGAATGGTGAAGTAGTCCACGCCCTGTTCGGCCTGCTCGATCAGGGTGTCGCGGAACAGTTCCCAGGTCAGGTCCTCTGCCACACCGTTGACCTTTTCCAGGGCCTGGTAGATCGGCACGGTACCGATCGGCACCGGCGAGTTGCGAATGATCCACTCGCGGGTTTCGTGGATGTGCTTGCCGGTGGACAGGTCCATGACCGTGTCCGAGCCCCAGCGGATGCCCCAGGTCAGCTTGGCCACCTCTTCCTCGATCGAGGAACCCAGGGCGCTGTTGCCGATGTTGCCGTTGATCTTCACCAGGAAGTTACGGCCGATGATCATCGGCTCTACTTCCGGGTGGTTGATGTTGGCCGGAATGATCGCGCGGCCACGGGCGATTTCCTGGCGAACGAATTCAGGGGTGATTTCTTTCGGGATGTTGGCACCGAAGCTGTGGCCGGCATGTTGCTCATTCAGCAGGCCGGCTGCGCGGGCTTCCTGCAGCTTCATGTTTTCGCGGATGGCCACGTATTCCATCTCGGCGGTGATGATGCCCTGGCGGGCATAGTGCATCTGCGAGACGTTGGCGCCGGCCTTGGCACGACGCGGGTTGCGCACATGGGCGAAACGCAGCTTGGCCAGCTCTGCATCGTTCAGGCGCTGCTGGCCGAAGTCGGAGCTCAGACCTTCCAGGCGCTCGGTGTCACCGCGGGCTTCGATCCACGCCGAACGCACATCGGCCAGGCCTTTGCGCACGTCGATGATCACGTCGGGGTCGGTGTACGGGCCAGAAGTGTCATACACCAGCACCGGGGCGTTGGCCTCGCCGCCGAAATCGGTCGGGGTGTCATCCAGGCTGATTTCACGCATGGGGACGCGGATGTCCGGGCGCGAGCCTTCGACATACACCTTGCGCGAACGCGGGAACGGTTGTACGGACTGCTGATCGACTTGTGCCGATTCGCTGAGGTTGATCGTTTTTTCTTGTTTGGTCATCACAGGCTCTCCTGACGGCTTCCTAGCAGTGGAATGTCGGGGTGAACCTGAAACGCGCGGACGCACCCTCTTTGGGTGCAGTGCCGGATATGGGGGTGCCTGAAGCTGTATGCAGCTGTGACAATCCCGGACCTGGCACAAGAGGCTCCCCGGGAAGGTGAGCAATCTTGTTCCCTACGCAGGCGCTAACCTGATCAGGTTCAACGGGATCCGCACCTCTGCGATCTCAGCCTTTGCTTCAAGGCACCCCGACAAGAACATGCGCAGTCTAGACTGGAGTGGTCGGCAAAGCCAAGCAGGTAAATGCGCGGATGATGAAAGGCACACCGAGCGATTGTTGCCGGGTGCGCATGGCACTACACTGGCCCATCGCTCGATACTCAACAGTTCAGTAATTAAATTTCGTACAAGGATTGCCTCTATGCTGCGCAAACTCTCACTGGCGATAGCCGTGTCTTGTGCGTCCAACGGAGTGGTCTGGGCAGCGGACGTGCCCTCGACAGTCAAGACCGATCTGGTCAGCGTCTACCAGGAGGCAGTGGACAACAACGCCGACCTGGCTGCCGCACGCGCCGATTACGGGGCGCGCCGCGAAGTGGTGCCGCAGGCCCGCGCCGGGTTGCTGCCAAACCTGTCGGCCGGTGCCGAGATGATGAACACCCGCACCAAGCTGGACGAGCCGTCCATGACGTCCAATCGCAGCGGCAACTCCTGGAGCGCGACCCTGGCTCAGCCGATCTTCCGCGCTGATCGCTGGTTCCAGTTGCAAGCCGCCGAAGCCGTCAACGAACAGGCAGCACTGGAGCTGTCGGCGACCGAGCAAAACCTGATCCTGCAAACCGCGCAAAACTACTTCGCCGTCCTCCGCGCCCAAGACAACCTGGCTGCCACCAAGGCAGAAGAAGCCGCGTTCAGGCGCCAGCTGGATCAGTCCAACGAGCGTTTCGACGTGGGCCTTTCGGACAAGACCGACGTGCTGCAATCCCAAGCCAGTTATGACACTGCACGCGCCAACCGGATTATCGCCGAACGCCAGGTGCAGGATGCCTTCGAGGCCCTGGTAACCCTGACCAACCGTGAGTACACCTCTATCCAGGGCGTGGCGCATAGCCTGCCGGTACAAGTGCCAACGCCCAACGATGCCAAAGCCTGGGTCGAAACCGCCGGGCGCCAGAACCTCAACCTGCTGGCCACCAACTACGCGGTTTCTGCCGCAGAAGAGACCCTGCGTCAGCGCAAGGCCGGGCATGCACCGACCCTGGACGCAGTGGCCAAGTACCAGAAGGGTGACAACGACAGCCTTGGCTTCACCAATCCGGCGCCGCAGCAAAACGTGCGCTACGGCGGCGATGTCGAGCAGACCAGCGTTGGCCTGCAACTGAATATCCCGATCTACAGCGGCGGCCTGACCAGCTCGCAGGTACGCGAGGCTTACCAGCGCCTGAGCCAGAGCGAGCAACAGCGTGAAAGCCTGCGCCGCCAGGTTGTGGAAAACACCCGCAACCTGCACCGCGCAGTGAACACCGATGTGGAACAGGTACAGGCGCGCAAGCAGTCGATCATTTCCAACCAGAGCGCGCTGGAAGCCACCGAAATCGGCTACCAGGTCGGTACCCGCAACATCGTCGACGTGCTTGATGCCCAGCGCCAGCTGTACACCTCCGTGCGCGACTACAACAACAGCCGTTACGACTACATCCTCGACAACCTGAGCCTGAAGCAGGCAGCCGGCACCCTGAGCCCGCAAGACCTGCAGGACCTGAAGCGCTACCTGAAACCTGACTACAACCCGGACAAGGACTTCCTGCCGCCGGACCTGGCGGCAGCAGCGGCCAAGAACTTCGAGCGCAGGCCTTGAGGTAGGGGCTGGACCATTCGCGGGCAAGCCCACTCCCACACGTACCGTGCCAGGCCTGAAGGCATCATGCACCTGTGAGAGCTGGCTTGCTGGCGATAGGCCTCCAATATAACTCCAGCCCTGAACGACAACGCCTAGGCGGCTACGGCAATCGTCGAGTCGATGCGTTGAGCCGACATATCACCGATAAGCACAGACCCCGCAGGTTCAGGGGCGAACGCAGCCATTGCATCAACAAGATTCCCCAGGCTCGGTAGCGATTGCTCGACAGCAAACAGCGATGACCCTGCTGAAATGGCGGAAATTTCTGGCACAGCAACCGGTTAGCAACGCCATTGGCCAGTACGGCATATCGATCCCCCTTCATAGCCATGTAGTCATACATATCACCAACACCTTTGGACTCAAAAATGCTACGTGCAGCCGCTATATCCTCTTTGGTCAACCCCGACATTTGCCACCTCATCTTCTGCTATTAATTAAAAAATCGACCACTGAGCGCCTCACTTCCAACCACCGCATTAACTTATCAGGGCGCATTATCACCTCGACTAGTACGTCTCCAAACACCACAAAGGTCATTTCACACGAATAGTAATTCGGCACTTTCGGGCGCCAACTGCAATACCCCACAGCAGCCAAGTCATCGAACTCACCCTGCCAATAGATAAGCTTCTTGTGATTTCCCAAAGTCGTGTCACGCGCCTCTACACGATAGAGGCTGCTTGACTCATCGTACTCAGCAAGCGTTATTGTTTCTGCTGGGCTTTTCCGCAAAAGAAACTCGAGTTGACGCCGTAAATCCCCCTCTCTTGCAGTTATCGGGGCCACTGCGACCAACAGCCCCTCATGCTCCAAGCCCTGCCGGAACACTAAACTGTCATCCGCCGGCTCGAGCTCTGGCCAGGTCATTGACAAAAATACAGATACTAGGTTTGCGTCACAGCCTTTTTTGTTATAAATAAAGCCAGGATCAAAAGAGCTTTTGCCCTCATATTCTGGCCAAAATGGAAAGTACAACCTCGAGAACTTATACACTTCCCCTGAAATTCTGCCGCACACGAAAGGATCAAACGTTATCTTCTCCCCTGGCTTCCAAGGTTCGCTCTTCCAGGCCACAACTATCATCATCAGCACGGGAATCAACAAGAGTACAGCGGAGCAAAGCCTCAAAAAACTCCAAGCCCATAGGAAAAACAAACATGGTATCTTTCTCATAATGACTTAGCGCTCCTTCAAGCTTTCTCGGACATGCAACCAAAAGAGGACTGAATCTAACTTTGATCATTTCCTTTCTCCTTGCCTTACACCTCGCCTTGCAATTCTTCAATTCTATTAACCACACACCTCAACTCACCTCGCAAAAAATCAACACTCACAAGAGCCAGCCCTCTTACCACGCTAAGCCTGACGCGCCTCTTCCACATCGGACATTTCCATCCTGATCATTTATCGACCCCATACCTCACAGCACTCATGAAAAACTCACCCACTGCCAAAGCAATGTTATGCCACTCCCCAAGCCTCCCCCATAAAAACTCCACATTAACAATTGCATCCCCTCCGGGTATCAAAAACTCCAAATAGCAACGCGAGTAATTGGCCTTGGGCTCCACCCAGTTGCAATAACCGATGTATTGCATGCGCCCCTTGGTCTCTAGCCAGAAAAAGCCCTTGCGCTGATTAGGAAATGCACTATCAACTCCCTCAAGAAAATTTAGACCGAGATCTTCGTTCAGCTTGCTAGCCTGAACTACAGCCGCAGGTGTTTCACGAAGGTAATGCTGGAGCTGTTTTCTCAACCCTGCTTCCCCATGCAGCCAAGGCTCAATTGCGACCGATATCCCATCAAAGCGAAAAGACGTCGCCTCACCGTAAGAGACGGGCTGCATCTCCGGCCAACTCATTGCCATATAGAGTGACACCAAGTTTGCACCACAGCCTTTTTTGTTATTTGTAAATCCCGGCTCCCAAGAACTCTTACCCTCATACTCAGGCCAATAGATCACATACTTCCTAGGGAGCTCATAAACAACACCCGAGATCTTTCCACACACCATTGGATTAGGGGTCGTCAGCTTCTTCGGCGCCCAAGCCGGGGTAATAACAATGGCGACCAACAACCACGCCACACTTAGCAACAACAACAATTTGCTAAAACCCCACAGCACCAAACCAAATCTTCTACACAGCGCAATTAGCTTTCCGAACAGCACCTTCACAAAGAGAAAGATATACCTGCAACTAATCATCACCCCTCCCTAGAACCAGTCTACCCATATCAGCCACTAAGCAAACTTCGCTTCAGACAATGCATAAACTTTTCCAAAATTTCTTTCGCACAACACGGAAATGCTGCTCCCAGCCCCAAACGCATCTGAACCACCGAGACCGACAGCACAGCAACTCGCCATGCTAGCCAAAATTATTGCACTACAGATCCGCAGCAAATTCCAAGCCGCTCTATATACAATGCACGCATTTTTATATTTCATTTACCGCTCCTTCAGACTTTCCTTTGCATGCCGCTGCAGGGGACTCAAGAAGAAACTGATAACCCTGCGCCTATCCACAATCACTTCTGCACGCACAGCCATGCCTGCCGTCAACGGTACGTCTTTATCCCCTGCGCGTAAAATTTCCTTGGTCAGCTCTATTCGAGCGCTATACATCAGGCCGAGCCGCTCATCTTCAATATCGTCATCAGAAATACTCTCCACCCCCTTGGACATCCCCGTACTTGGCAAACGTCAACATCTCAACTTTAATTTCCACTTACCATCCCTGATCAGAAGAGGTTAACTTCATCATTAAAAATTACCCTTACACGCCATTAGATGCCAAGAAGCTCTTGACACGCGACACCATCTCACCCCACTCGCTTAATTCGTCCCATCCAAAATCAATCTTCACAATAGCTTTACTGTCCTCCAGCAAATATCTAAAATGACAGCGATGGTATTTAGACCTATACTTACTCCAACTACACCTTCCAATTTGCTCCATATGCCCATTTCTTTCAGACCAGAAAATCATCCGTGGTGAATTGGGGAAAACGCTATCAACACCTTCCACTCGATTCAAACCTAATTGTCTATCAAACACCTTGGCCTCTCGCTGCTTATAAGTTGCCTCGGAAATGAAAAAATCAAAGGTTTCGCGCAGTCCCCTCTCACCAGCGGGCCATGGTTCAAGCGTCACTACGATCCCACTAAACTTCTCTGAGAAATAGTTCCCCGGCGTTAACTCAGGCCAGTTCATAGCCAGACTTAAAGAATATAAATTTGATTCACACCCTCTATCAACGCCGCCAGAACCTCTCTTATAACTTCCTTCATCCTCATATTCCGACCAGAAAGGAACATATTCGCTTGAAAACTCATACATAACACCGGACACCACACCACATACTTTTGGTGCAGGGGGTGCGACCGGCTTCGATTTTTCGCTTAAAGCAACAGTCGCCACTGCTAAAGCAACACAGCTCGCGGGAAGACACAACGCGACCGCTGCGCTAACCCTCAGTGCATTCCATATAATTTCGTACAGCATTCTCCAGCTGCTTTTTTCTCGTAGCCGATTCGCGTCCATCTGTTATCACCCTCACAAGTAATCACTTAGCGCTCCGTTAAACTTTCCTGCACATGTCGCCGCAAAGGCCTTAGAAAATAACTTATAACCTTGCGCTTATCCGTAATAACCTCTGCACGCACTGACATACCCGCCGTCAACGGAACATCCTGTTTTCCTACACGCATTATTTCCTTACCCAGGCGGACTCGAGCGCTATAAACCAATCCCCGCTTCTCATCTTCAATGGCTTTGTGGGCTAGGCGGATGATGAGTCGAAGCGCGACAGCCCGAGGGGCAACTGGGCATCGGAGCGAACCAGAATGAGTTCTCCCGACCAGCGCACCACCAGTTCCGCGAGGGTCAGCGCTTGCGGCGCGCGGGAATGGGGGGCCTGCACCAGAACCTTCTCGCCCTCCACGCGCGCGATGATGAAGTATTCACCACGCGTATCCACTGCAATAGCGGGCAAGGGCGTCTGCTGCAGCCGGGCCGGATCGACGCTGCGGTGTTTGGCCTTGAGGCCAAGTTGCTGAAATGCCCGAAGTAGTGTGCCGGTAGAGAACCGCTCACCCGCTGCTGCATGATCGTGCTGCAACTGCTCGGCAGAGACGGCAACACCATGGTATCGCGCCAGCGTGATAAGACACACCAGCCCACTTTCAATAGTGTTGGCATTGCCATCAGATAAATCAGCCATCACGCCACCTCTTATGAAAACCGGACATGAGGCGATACTAGCCCGAAGCAATAGGACAAACGTCCTACAAGCTTCCGACGCAAGCGTGTGACACTTCTGACTTTTAAAGTCTATTCGTAGGAAGTTTCCTAACGGCGAGAAATCCAGTGTAGGAAGTTATAACTTACGCCGTAGGAATAAATAACCAGAATCAGACATACCCACTCTAGACCGGGTCTTTGAGTGGATATGTCGATTATCAGCGGATCAAGGCCCCCAGACCCTCGAGCAATCGCTGCAAAGCCCCCTGATTGGCCCGCATCACCGCCCTGCCCGCCTCGCCCATGCGCTGGGCATCCTGCGGCAGTTCCACCAGACGGCGCACCGCGCCGGCCAGCCCGTCAGCATCATCCACCTGCTGCAACGCACCCGCCTCGCGCAGCATCGCGCTGATTTCGAGGAAGTTGAACACATGCGGCCCCATGAGCACCGGCAAGGCCAGCGCCGCAGGCTCCAACGGATTGTGCCCACCGGTCGGCACCAGGCTGCCACCGACGAAGGCAATGTCGGCCAGGGCATACAGGAACAGCAGTTCGCCCATGGTGTCGCCCAGCAATACCCGCGTTTGCGCATCGACCAGCGTGCCGGCAGAGCGGCGCACGGTGGTGAACTGCTCGCTGCACAGCGCATGCACTGCATTGAAGCGCTCGGGATGGCGCGGCACCAGAATCAGCAAGGCATCGCCATGCACCTGCAACAACTGCCGATGCGCCTGCAGGATCAAGGCATCTTCACCTTCGTGGGTACTGGCGGCGATCCACGCAGGGCGCTGGCCGCCCCCCCACTGTTCACGCAATGCCCTGGCGCGCGGCAACAGTTGTTCGTCGATCGTCAGGTCGAACTTGATCGAACCGGTGACTCGCACGCGCTCAGGGCGTGCACCCAGGTCACGGAAGCGCTGGGCCTCGGTTTCGGTCTGCACGGCAATCAGGCTCATCTCGGCCAGCATCGGCCGGGTCAGCCTGGCAAAGCGCCCATAGCCACGGGCCGAGCGCTCGGACAAGCGCGCATTGGCCAGCGCCACCGGAATGCCGCGCCTGGCACACTGGTGAATGTGGTTGGGCCAAAGCTCGGTTTCCATGATGATGCCCAGCTTAGGCTGCACATGATCGAGAAAACGCCCCGCCGCCCAAGGCAGGTCGTAGGGCAGGTAGCAATGCTGCACGCGCGGTTCGTCGGCGAACATGGCGCGGATGCGTTCAGAGCCGGTAGGGGTCATGCAGGTCAGTGTGATCGGCAACTCCGGGTAAGCCTTGAGCAAGGCACGCACCATGGGTGCGGCAGCAATGCTCTCGCCCACCGATACCGCGTGTACCCAGATACCACCCTGGCGCATGGCCGGCAGCTTGAAAGCAAAGCGCTCGCCGATACGCTGGCCGTAGGCCGGTGCCTTGCGCGCGCGCAGATACAGGCGCAGCGCAACCAGCGGCAGGCCCAGGTGAAACAGCAAGGTATAGAGAGTTCTGTTCATGGCGGCTAAGTCTACCCGATCGCGCGAAGGTGCACTGCAAAGCGCTCGGCCAGCCACTGCGCGGCCGGGCCCAGAGGCTCATCACGGCGCCAGGCCAGCTCCGCCACCAAAGCCGGGGGCCGCCAATCGCTGTCCAGTTCGACCATGTGCGCCTGGTAGGTCGGGTACTGCACCACATGCCGGGGTAACCAGGCCCAGCCCAGGCCGCGCATCAGTAGTTCGGCCATGGCGTAGAAGCTGTCGGCACGCCAGACCTGCGGGCTGATCGCTTCGCCGCCGGGGTAGCCGCTTTGTTGTGGCGTGATCAGCAACTGCCGGTGGCGGGCCAATTGTTGGCGGGTGACCCGGCCTTCGCCCGCCAGCGGGTGGCCGACCGCGCACACCGTGACCATCTCCACGCTGCCCAAGGCACGGCGTTCCAAGGAAGCCGGGATGCTTTCGTGGAGGAAGAACAGGCCCAGATCGGCGCGCCGCTCCACCAGCTTGCGCGCCACATCGCCCTGGGCTCCGCTGGCCAGTTGCACCTCCAGGAACGGGTAGCGGCTCGCCAGTTCGTCGAGGCTGTCGATCACCGGCTGATACGGCATGGCTTCGTCCTGCGCGACCCGCAGCAAGGCCTCCTGCCCGCGCATCAGGGCCAGGGCGCGGCCATCCAGGCGTTCGCACTGGCGTAACAATTCGCGGGCGTCCTCCAGCAAGGCGCTGCCGTTTTCAGTCAGTTTCGGTTGCCGGCCGCTGCTGCGCTCGAAGAGGGTGACCCCTAGGTCTGTTTCGAGCAGCGCGATGGCGCTGCTGATCGCCGACTGGGCTTTGTGCTGCTCACGTGCCACCGCGGAGAACGAGCGCAGTTCTGCAACGCGCAGAAAGGTACGCAATTGTTCAAGGTTCCACTGCTCGGCCATCAACCTATCTCCCCCATTGATAGGTAATGACTTTACCCCATCCAGGCAACGTCTAGAATGCCCGCTCAGTAACGGAGGATCCCGCCATGAATGCCTATACCTACCTCGCCATTGCCATCTGCGCCGAAGTCATCGCCACCGCCTCGATGAAGGCGGTGAAAGGCCTGAGCACGCCGTTGCCACTGCTGCTGATGGTGGTTGGCTATGGCATTGCGTTCTGGATGCTGACGCTGGTGGTCCGCAGCATTCCGGTGGGGATTGCCTACGCCATCTGGTCGGGGCTGGGGATTGTGCTGATCAGTGTGGCGGCGCTGCTGATCTATGGGCAGAAGCTGGATATGCCGGCGATGCTTGGCATGGCCATGATCGTGGGTGGCGTGGTGGTGATTCAGCTGTTCTCGAAGACCGCTGGGCATTGAGAGCCCGTGTGCGGGGCTCGCCGACGATAGGGCCATCTCAGGTATAGCCTGTATACTTGCCAGCTGTCCCAGTCTTCGAGGTACCGCCATGCCATCTGCCATTTCCACTGACGTGCTGATCGTCGGCGCCGGGGTCGCAGGCCTCTGGCTCAATGCCCGCCTGCGCCGCCTGGGCTACTCGACAGTACTGGTGGAGCGCGCCAGCCTTGGCGGCGAGCAGACCATCAAGTCGCAGGGCATCATCCATGGCGGCACCAAATACGCCCTGCACGGCGCCCTGACCGGCGCCTCGGAAGCCATCGCCGACATGCCGCGCCGCTGGCGCGAGGCCTTGGCCGGCAACGGTGAACTCGACCTCGGGCGTACCCGCCTGCTCTCCGATGCCCACTACCTGTGGTCGCCGGGCACCTTGGCCGGCAACCTCACAAGCTTCTTCGCCAGCAAGGCCGTGCGCGGCCGGGTCGACCAGGTCAAAGGTGACCAGTTGCCACCGGCACTGCAGGACCGCGCATTCAAGGGCAAGGTGTATCGCCTGGCGGAACTGGTGGTCGATGTCCCGAGCCTGCTGGCCAACCTGGCCGAGCTGGCCGGCGAGTCCTTGCTGGCAGGTGAACGCATCGAACCCTTGCGTGAAGGTAATGCGTTGGTCGGCCTGCGCGTGGACGACCGGGAAATCCGTGCCCAGCGCATCGTATTGAGTGCCGGAGCCGGCACCGAAGGCTTGCTGCAGGCGCTGGGCCTGGATCAGCCGGCCATGCAAACCCGCCCGCTGCACATGGTCATGGCCAAGGGCCCGAACCTCAAACCTTTGTACGCCCACTGCCTCGGCGGCGGGCCCAAGCCGCGGGTAACGGTGACCACCCATCCGGCAGCCGATGGCCAGTGGGTCTGGTACCTCGGTGGGGACCTGGCCGAAGCCGATGGCGTGGCGCGCGAGCCTGCAGCGCAGATAGCTGCAGCGCAGAAGGAAATCGCCAACCTGCTGCCCTGGGTCGATCAGAGCCTGGTGCGCTGGGCCACACTGCGCGTCGACCGCGCTGAGCCTGCACAATCTGGCCTGGCACGCCCGGACAACGCCTTCCTTGCCGACCAGCAGCGCCTGCTGGTGGGCTGGCCGACCAAACTGGCACTGGCACCGGACTTCAGCGACCGGGTAATCAGCCACCTGGAGCGCGACGGCATTCGCCCACAAGCACAGGCCGACCTGGCCGACCTCCCACGCCCTCCACTGAGCGTACCGGCCTGGGAGCAGTTGCTGCCATGAGCCTGCCAACCCTGCACGCATTCCATCGCCCGCTGGGCAGCACCGGCCTCACGGTCTCCCCACTGGGCCTCGGCACGGTCAAGCTGGGCCGCGATCAGGGCGTGAAGTACCCCACTGGCTTCACGATCCCTGGCGATGAGGAAGCCCGCCTGTTACTGGCCCAGGCCCGCGAGCTTGGCATCAACCTGATCGACACCGCCCCAGCCTACGGCCGTAGCGAAGAACGCCTGGGCCCGCTGCTGCGCGGCCAGCGCGATGAATGGGTAATCGTCAGCAAGGTCGGTGAAGAGTTCGAGGAAGGCCTGTCGCATTTCGACTTCAGCGCTGCCCACACCCGCCGCTCGGTGGAGCGCAGCCTGCGCCGGCTCGAAACCGACCGCATCGAACTGGTGCTGGTGCATTCCGACGGCAACGACCTGGCCATCCTCGAACAGCAGGAGGTCTACCAGACCCTGGCCGAACTCAAGCAGGAGGGCAAGATCCTCGGTTTCGGGCTGTCCGGCAAGACCGTCGCCGGCGGCCTGAAGGCGCTGGAGCAAGGCGACTGCGCCATGGTCACCTACAACCTAAATGAACAGGCAGAACGCCCGGTGCTGGACTACGCTGCCGAACACGGCAAGGCCATCCTGGTAAAGAAGGCCTTGGCGAGCGGGCACATCTGCCTGGCCCCGGGCGTCGACCCGGTGCAGGCCAGCTTCGAGCTGCTGTTCGCCCACCCGGGCGTCAGCAGTGCTATTGTCGGCACCATCAACCCGTTGCACCTGGCCCACAACGTGGCCACCGTCGCCCGCATCCTGGGCCAGCATTGAGTTACCTCAGGCCTCCGACTCAGGGCCTGGAGACTGACCCGACGCAAGGAGGAGCCTCGTGGCGCGAACGCTGATCCGCAAGAACCCGAGCAACTTCAAGACACTGCCATTGCATGTCGAGGCCACGCCCGAAGGCTTGATCTACCAAAGCATCGGCATGCCGCTGAACTTTGCCCAGACCCAGCAACGGCGCAAGGCCATCCAGTTACCCGACGCGCAACACTTCGTGGTCGAACTGGCCAACCTGGGCGTGTCAGTGCGCCTCACGCTGCATTGGCAGAACCGCGATTACTGGGTACTGGTGCGCCAGCGCCGCCAAGACCGTGGGGATGTGGTGCTGAAACTGATTTCCGGTTATGTACCGGCACAGGAGCTGAACCTGCCGCTGCACACGGCTGTACAGGAAGTGGCCGAGGAGTGTCTGCTGGAAACCCCGGAAGGTTGGCTGGGCGGTCGCTTCAACGACACCTGGCTGCCCGTACCCTACGCCGCCGCCCTGCACTACCGCGAAACACCCCACTTCGTGCTGGCACCTCAGTCCGGTGCCGCACGCCCGGTGCATTGCGGCAAGCTGATGCTACTGGAGCGCCCACGGGCCTATGTGCACCTGCCCACCGCTTCGCTACAGCTGATCTATGACATGCGCCTGCAAGTGCCCCGGGACGCCAAGAAACTCAGCTTGTTCCACGTTGACGAGCGGCTGGAGGGCGACCAACTGGTGGCGCGACTCAACCGCAAACGGCCCGACCTGTACCTGATGCCATTGAAGGACGGCCAGCCACTGGCAGAGCTGTACACGCTGAAAAAGGATGAACTGGTGCCGGCGAGTACGCGTGGGCTGTACCTGGCAGAAAGTTTTGCCCGGCAGGAAGGCTGGGTGGTGGCAGATGAACGGGTACGCTGGAAGGATTGGGTGAAGCAGCAAGGTTTGGTGGAAAGCAAGCCCGCACGGGCGTCGCACTTGCAACGGTTTGGCGACAAGGCGCGAGCACTGCTGGAGCGGGCACGTACCTCGCTGAACAAGTGACATCCCGGAGGCTTTCACCTGCTTGCTGGGGCGGGTAAACCCGCCCCAGCAGAGGGCCGCCACAGCGGCCCCAAGGTCAGATCAGTTCTTGCGAATTTTCTCGACAATCGCCGTGGTCGAACTGTTCTCGACCAGCCCCAGCACCTTCACGGTGCCGCCATAGCCCTTGACGATATCAGCGCCCACCACTTGGTCGATGCCATAGTCGCCACCCTTCACCAACACGTCCGGCTTGACCTGGCTCAGCAGGTTTTCCGGGGTGCCTTCCGGGAAACTGATCACCCAGTCCACCGCGCCCAGACCGGCCAGTACGGCCATACGCCGGTCAACGCTGTTGATCGGCCGGCCCGGTCCCTTCAGGCGGCTTACCGAGGCATCGTCATTTACCGCAACGATCAGGCGATCACCCTGGGCCCGCGCCTGCTCCAGGTAGGTGACATGCCCGGCATGCAGGATGTCGAAGCAGCCATTGGTAAAGACGATCTTCTCGTTGTGCGCCCGCGCGTCATCAATGGCCAGCAGCAATTGCTCCAGGCCCAGCACGCCGCGCTCGGAGCCTTCCTCACGCTGGATGGCCCGGCGCAGTTCAGGGGCGCTGATGGCAGCCGTACCCAGCTTGCCGACCACGATGCCCGCCGCCAGATTGGCCAGGGCCACCGCATGGGGTAGGTCCTCACCCGCGGCAATGGCCGCGGCAAGGGTGGAGATGACGGTATCGCCGGCACCGGTAACATCGAACACTTCGCGTGCCCGTGCTGGCAGGTGCAACGCCGGCTGACCAACACGCAGCAGGGTCATGCCATGCTCACCGCGGGTGACCAGCAAGGCACCCAGGTCCAGGTCCTGCAGCAATTGCAAGCCCTTGGCGACCAGTTCGGCCTCATCGACGCAACGGCCAACGATGGTCTCGAACTCGCTGAGGTTCGGGGTAATCAGACTGGCGCCACGGTAGATGGAAAAGTCCTTGCCCTTGGGGTCGGCCAGCACCGGAATACGCTTGGCGCGCGCCGCCTGGATCAGGTCTTGGTGATTCTTCAATGCACCTTTGCCGTAGTCAGACAGCACCAGCACCTTGACACCTTCGAGCAGGCCATCGACCTCCGCGCCCAGCGACAGCGGGTCGGTGGCGAACGGCTCTTCGAAATCGATACGCAGCAACTGCTGGTGACGGCTCATGACCCGCAGCTTGACGATAGTCGGCTGGTGCGCGATGCGCTGGAATACCGAACGGACACCGGCAGCCTGCAGACTGTTGGCCAGGCTGTCGGCAGCCTCATCCTGGCCGGTAACGCCGATCAGCGAAGCCGGCGCGCCCAGCGCAGCAATGTTCAAGGCAACGTTGGCCGCACCGCCGGGGCGATCCTCGATCTGATCGACCTTGACCACCGGGACTGGCGCTTCAGGCGAAATACGCGAAGTACCGCCATGCCAGTAGCGGTCGAGCATGACATCGCCGACCACCAGTACCGGGGCTTGATCGAAACGCGGCATGGACAACTTCATGGGCAACCCATATGGAAATAATGAACAGGGGCAGGATATTAGCACAGGGTAGTCAATGGCTTTATGGCCAGATCATCCCTGGAAAATTCCCGTGACAATCGGGGCCATGACGGCCCCGATCAAGGAGGGTTCAAGTGATATCGGCCTTGGCCGGCTCATCCAGCCCCATGGCATGCAGGCGGGCATAATGGCCATTAGCCGCAAGCAGCTCGGCGTGAGTACCGCGCTCGACCAAGCGGCCCTGGTCCATGACCAGGATCTGGTCGGCCTTCTCGATGGTCGACAGGCGATGGGCGATCACCAGCGTGGTACGGCCTTGCATCACGTGGTCCAAAGCGGCCTGGATATGCCGCTCGGACTCGGTATCCAACGCCGAAGTGGCTTCGTCGAGGATCAGCAACGGCGCGTTTTTAAGCAGCGCACGGGCAATAGCCAGGCGCTGGCGCTGCCCACCAGAAAGCAGTACACCGTTCTCACCCACTTCGGTATCGAAGCCCTTTGGCAGCCGGTCGACGAATTCCTTGGCATAGGCATCGGCTGCGGCGGCTTCGATGTCTGCGCGCGGCGCGCCAGCCAGATCGCCATAGGCGATGTTGTTGGCCACGGTGTCGTTGAACAGGGTGACATGCTGGGTGACTTGCGAAACATGGCGACGCAGGTTGCGCAGGCGATAGTTCTCGATCTCCACGCCATCGAGCAGGATCTGCCCCTTGTCGTGGTGATAGAAACGCGGGATCAGTGCCGCCAGAGTAGACTTGCCACTGCCTGAGCGGCCGACCAGGGCGATCATCTGCCCGGGCTCGGCTACAAAACTGATGTCGCTCAGCACTTCACGCTCGGTACCCGGGTAGGTGAAGCTCAGGTTACGCACTTCCAGGCGCCCTTCCACGCGTTCCTTCTCGACAGTACCGGTGTCCACTTCGGGTGCTTCGTCCAGTTGCTCGAAGATGCTCTCGGCACCTGCCAGGCCCTTCTGGATGGTCGAGCTGACTTCCGACAACTGGCGAATAGGCTTGGGCAGCAGGCCGGCAGCGGTGATATAAGCCACCAGGTCACCGGCAGTGGAGTCCCCGCGCAGGAACAACACCAGGAACATCAGCGCAGCCATGGCGCTGTAGATCACCAGCTGAAGCATCGGTGTGTACAGCGAGCCGGTCTTGGTCATACGCAGTTGCTTGTCGGTGTTGCTCTGGCTGGCCTGGCCGAATCGCCGCTCCTCATACGCCTCGCCACCGAAGCTACGGACCACGCGGTAACCCTGGATGGTTTCCGAGGCAACGTGGGTGACGTCGCCCATGGCTACCTGGATCTTCTTGCTCTGCTTGCGGAATTTCTTGCTGGCGATGCTGACCATTACCGCGATCACCGGCAAGATGGCGACCATCACCAGGGTCAGATGCCAGTTCATCCAAAGCAGATAGGCAAACAGGAACACCACGGTCAGGCCTTCGCGGATCACTACCTTGATGGCGTCGGTAGCGGCGCCGGTGACCATGGTCACATTGAAGGTAATGCGCGAAATCAGGTGCCCGGAGTTGTGGTTGTCAAAGTAGCGGTTGGGCAACACCAGCAACTTGTTGAACAATGCCACCCGCAGGTCATGCACCAGGCTCAGAGAGACCTTCGCCAGGAAGTAGTTGCCGAGGAACGAGCCCAGGCCCTGCCACGCAGCGATCAAGATGATCAGCAGCGGCACCGCCTGCAGCAATTGCAGGTCACGCAGGTAGGGGACGTTGGGGAACAATACCGCTTCGGGGTTGCTCAGCCCATCGACGAAGTACTTGAGAATGCCGGCCAGCATTGGCTGGGTCGAGGCAAAGATCACGAAACCGACAATGCTCAGCAGGAAAATGCCGACATAGGGTTTCACATAGCTCAACAGCCGGAAGTAGATCTTCAGGCTGGAGGTGTGCTCCGCTGGTCGCGGTGTTTCGGCCATTATCGAGCTCGCTGTTCAGGTTGAACCGGCAATTTTACCACAGGCGTCATTTTCGGCACGCCCCCATGGCAGCAACATGGCAAGGCCCACCGGCAGCCAGCTGATGAACCATTCGGCACGTGGCGTACCGGTGAGGCTGGCGGCATCGAACTGCATGGCCAGGGTCGAGTACACCCAGAAGCCCAGCAGGACCTTGCCCAGCAGGGTGCTGCGTGCGCGCACGATTTCGCCCAGCGTGAACAGCCATACCATTACCCACAGCAACATGCCGGGCACGCCCATTTCAACGGCAACATGGGTGAACATGTTGTGGGTGTGATCGAAGTGCATGCCGACGGCGCTCACTTTGTAATCAGCCCCCAGGCCAAGTCCAGTCCAAGGGTGCGCGGCAATCATCTCGACCACGGCATGGAAAATTTCCGGCCGGTAGGACGAGCCACGCTGGGCGATAAGATCGTACACGGCCAAAAAGGCCAGGCCAGTGGCAAGCAACGCCAGAACAGAAAACACCCGGCTGTAGCGGTCACGGAACCACAGCGGCGCCATCACTACGGTAATCACCAGTGCCAGAATAGCGCCACGGCTCTGACTGAGCATGGCGAAGGCCCCCAGGCAAGCCAGTGCCGCCAGCCACAACAACTGCAAGCCACGTTGCCGAGGTGGCTCGTAGAGCATCAAGAGCACGGCCGCACCAATGACATAGGCCCCCAGGATGGGGTGGGATATCTCGCCGATACCCGCCAGCCTGACCAGCAGCGGCGTACGCTGCAACCCATAGAAATTGATGATGGAGAGCAACGCAGCGAGGGCCAGCAGCGCGCTGCCAAGCAGCAATAGCTGACGAATGCGGGCCTGGCCAAGCTGGGCCAACAGCGGAAACGCCAGCAGGAACACCAGGATGTAGAGCAAGCGTTTGAGCTCGCGCCCGGGCTCCTCGGCGGGCGACCATGCCAGGCTAAGGCCGCTCCAGACCAGGAGGAGCAGCACACTCCCCCACAGCGCCGGTTGGCGCCTCCAGGCTTGCACCAGCACACCTCGGGCCGACCAGGCCAATACCAGCGTTGGCAGCCACAAGAACAACACCAGACCTTGCTGATAAACCTTGTTGCTGGGTGCCAGGGCAATCGCCGCCAGGAACCAGACCAGGCCAAAACCTAACCAGGCCTGTGCCCAGCTTTTTTGATACAACATCCTTTCCCCCGATGAATCAAAAACACCATCCATGGTGCTACAGCATTATTTTCGGCATTATTGCCGGTCATTTTGCTCGCCAGACGACAAGGCTCTATTCATGCAATGCTCCCGGCTCACCCAGGTCGACTTCGATCAGCTGACACTCGGCGCACAGGTGCTTGAGGCAGACAGCCATGGCGCCAAAGTCTACCTGCTCACAGATGGAAATTTCCTCAAGGTTTTTCGTAGGAAGCGGCTGATTTCATCCGCACTGCTACGACCTTACTCGCAGCGCTTCGTCGATAACGCCGCGCGCCTGGCGCAACTGGGCATCCCTACCCTCGAAGTGATCAGCCAGCACAAGCTCGACCTGCCGGGCCGCACTGCTGTGCTGTATCGCCCGCTACCAGGGCGGACGCTGCTGCAGATATCGCGCGATGAAGGCTTCAGCTGGGACAATTACCTGCCGCACCTGATCGAACTGATCCGTCAGTTGCACCGCAGCGGCGTTTATTTCCGCTCACTGCACCTGGGCAATGTGGTGGTCACCCCCGACCAGCGTCTGGGCCTGATCGACGTGGCCGACATGCGCTTTTTGCGCCCGCCGCTGTCGGCCCGCATGATTCGACGCAATGTGCAGCATATGGTGCGCTATATCCAGCGGGAGAACCTGGGCGACCGGTTCCCCCTTGCCGCCTTCGAGGCAGCCTTGCTGACTCGCTGAAGGTCAGCTGCGCAACAGGCTCTGCGAGCCGTTGCAGAACGCCTGCCAGGCCTGCTCCGGTGCCAGTGCCTGGCGCTGCTTCGCGGCTATCGTCGAAGCACTGAGCGTCGTGCAGCGCTCTATCGCCTCAGCCCAGGCGCTTTCGTCGGCAACCGGCAGGTAGCCACCAGTGTCGCGCAACTGCTCGCGAAACACCTGCAGGTCGCTGCAGACCACCGGTACATCGGCCATCACCGCCTCTTGCACCACCAGCCCCAGGCCTTCGGAGCGCGAAGGCACCAACAGCCAGTCGAATGCCCGATACAGCTGCTGCAGGTCTTCGCGGTGACCGCGCAGATGAACACGCTCAGCCAGGCCCAGCGCGTTGATACGCTGCTGCAGCATGGCATGCTGCGGTCCCTCACCAATGATCGCCAACTGCAAGCCCGGCTGCCGTGCACTGGCCTTGGCGAATGCTCCAATCAGCATTTCGAAGCCTTTACTCTCTACCAATCGCCCTACCGCACCCAGCATCACTCCAGCACCCTGAGGCAACCGCAGCGCCTGCCTGGCCTGGTCCCGGTTCAACAAAGGCTCGACGAATGCAAGCGGGTCAAGCGCCATGCGCAGCGTCTGCACCGGCCTGCCCAGGTCACACGCCAGCGACTCGGCCAAGGTCTGTGATACCGCTGCAATACTCAGGCGCTCGGACGGAAACATCTGCAACATGCGGATATCGCTGGCATGCAGACGCGTCTTGCCATGGAACAGTACCTTGGCACGCACGTGCGGAATGCGCTGCAACAACGGCAGCACCAACCGGGCCACGCCAATACCATCAAGCAGCACGATTTCGGCTGCGGCATCGGCCAGTGCCTTGCGCAAGCGCATGCGCAGCCATGGGCGCAGCAAGCGCCACAAGTGCCGCCCTTTGAGCGCTCGTGAGGGCATATGCCATTCGCGGGTCGAACCGAGCCCACAGCAGAGCCCGCTCCCCAGCAGTAGCCAGTTACTGATCCGGGCATCGGCACCCGCATTCGACAAGACCTGCCGATGCACCTTGTGGATGGACATGTACGGCGTTCCACCCGCCCACATCATATTGACGATGTTCATGGGCCCTCTCCCGCTCAAGTCAGGTGGGACAGCGACTTCATTGAACAAAAATGGTGATTCCCATGCCGATCAAGGCCCCCGCAACCAGCGTCAATACCAGCTTCATCCGGTCACGCTGACGACGCTTGGCCTTACGCTCCACTTCAATGGGCAAGGTCACGTGATTGCCGAATCCAGTGTGCAATACTGCGTCACCCTCCAAGGTGACCGCTGTCAGATTTAACTCAGCATAGCGACGGGAAAGCGCCTTTTCTCCAGCATAGGCGGCAAATGGCGCACAGCGCTGGTAATCGCTCAATCGGCGCAGCCCAGGGTTGAGCGAGAACGCTTGCCACTCGGCCTTGTCGGACAGCAGCGGATAGCACGGCACCCCGGCGATCACCTGGCGATCGCCCAAGTGGATGTACGGGCTGTGGATAGCCAAGTCGTGGGCATGGCTGCGCAACCACACCTGCAACAGGTTGGGGCTGACATCCAGGATGGCCTGCGAGTCTTCGACAAAGCCTTGGCGGTAGAATTGCCAGTCGTCTTCGCAGTGAAAAATGTACGGCGTCTTGACGTGGCTGTAGGCCAGGTCGATAGACGGCAACTGGCCAAGTTTGGGCCGGTTGACGAACACCTTGCAGTGCGGCTTCCAGTGCGCCGGCACGGCGGCATGCACAGCATCGTCGCCAGAGTCTTCGGTGATGAATACCTCGCGAATGGGCGCGGTGTTGTAGCGATCGAAACTCTCAAGGGTGTCTTTGAGCAGATCGAACCGCCCACAACTGGTCACGACGAGCGTGACGTCACTCTCATTTGAAAAGCGCACCGGACTCCCTCCGCATTACGACTATCGGTTTTCAACAACCCGCTCCTGGGCGTGAAAACTCTTGTTTAGATGCCCAGCTTCAGGCGCAGCCGCTGCCATGCAGACAATGGCGGGTGGGGCCTGAGCGCCGGGCGCATGTGGTCGACGATGCTACGTCCAACTGCGCCGAAACTAAAACGGGAAACCGCCAGATGGCGGCCATTTTCTGCAATCTGCCGGGCTAGTTCGGGGTTCGCGCGCAAGCGACGGAGCTTTTCCTGAAGGGTCGGGATGTTGTCATAGAACACCACGTTGTGCATGTCTTGCAGGCCCAGCGCACGGTTCTCTTCCTCGCCCTGGTCGTATGCCAGCAACACGCAGCCACAGGCCATGGCTTCGAAGTTCTTGATCATGTATTCGCCCATGCCGACATCGGCACTGACGAAGAAACGAATACGGTTGAGCGTGTTGCAGTAGTCCTCGCCCGACTTGGTACGGGTTACCAACAGGTTCTCGACCTGCCCCAACTCGTCCAGCAGCGCCTTGCGGCCGCTATAGGCCACGCTGTTGACGCTACCGACAAAGGCCAGCTCGATGTCACGCTCGCGCCCTTGGTCGGCCAGCAACTGCTCGTCATAGCCCTTGGGCACGAACACCGCGTCAAAACCTTCCTGGCGCAGGCGCTCGCTTACCATATAGCCGGAGCTGATCACCCGCGCCCATGGCAACTGGCGGTAATGAGCGCTGAACTTGCCGGTGTACTTGCACGGGATGTAGTTCTGGTAGGCGTCGTGCTCGAGAATCACCAGGTTCGGCACAGTGCGGATGAAGGCCACTTGGCGGATCTCCTGCTTGAAACGCAGGAAGAACACGATGCGGTCATAGCGCTCGACTTGCACCTCACGCTTGAAGTAACGGCGCAGGTTGCGCTGATCCTGGCTGGTCAGCCAGCGCAGGTCGCACTCGCAGTTGGCCGCGACGCCATCGTACAGGCGGTCAAGAATCGCCCGCTGTTCCTTCTGCACCAGAAATAGGACTTTCATTGCTTTCCTTGGGCGCTCTGCGCCTTCGCGGTCAACCATGGGGCGTGCTTACAGCTCACGCCGCCAGAACAGTTCGTGTCGGCGCACGGCCTTGCGGAAGAATTCGTTCTCCCCGTAAGGCGATGGCTGTCGCCCGGCAAGCCAGCGTTGCAGCAGGCGGCGCAGGCGGCGCTTGAACGGTGCCGGCGGCTGCAGGTCGTGCATCATGCCCAGGGCCATGGCCTTGTCGCGCTGGGTTGCGCAGTCCAGCACCAGGCTGCAGGGTGCCCAGGCCTGGGCAGCGCTCAATTGCGGCGGCAAAGCCACGCCATCGCCACTGTTGCCCATAGGCCAGCGGTCGTTATCGTGCAGGTGGTTGGCGTAGCACAGTAAGGTTTGCGGCTGCCAGGCCATACCTTGCAAGGCTTCCAGCACCGCCGCCTGAGCGCAGATATGATCCGGGTGGGGGTCTAGCTGCGGGTGCGGCATCACCAGCACCTCTGGCTTGGCCAGTTCCAGCAAGGCTCGCAGGTCGGCCAGCAGGTTGTGCCAGGTGGGTGCGCCATCACGGTCGCCCGGTAACGGGAACGGGTTGAGCTGGCGGAACACACGGATATCGGCCAGGTCTGCCTCACGTGAGGCCGCCGGCTGGTCGGGTGCGGCCTGCATGGCAGGTAGTTGCAGGCAGAAGTAACCCAGCTGTATGCAACGCGACTCCTGCACACCGGCCCAACGCGGCACGACGATGCTGTCCCAGGCACGCAGGCGCCCCTTCAGGCGCGCGGCCTCGGCCTTTGCCAGGCCCATCTGCTGATAGTGCTCGGCCTCTATCTCACCGGCGGTCAGGGTCACCACCCAGCTTTCGTCGGCCTGGCTGTACAAACCATACGCGGCCAACTCGGCATCGTCGGCATGTGGCGCGATCACCATCACCCGGCGACGCTGCAGCTCGATCGAAGGGGTTATCCACAGGCGCAACTGACCCTGCAACTTGCAATGCCGGCCGCGCAGGCGCAACGTGCCGGCCTGCAATGGCGCAGCAAGACCCGTCAGGTTGAGGAAACGCACGCCATCGACGCCCCGCTCGAACGCTTGCCGATCGGCCTGCTCGCCAGCCAGTAACTCAACCCGAGGGTCGAGAAAGCGCCCTAACCAGGTGCTTTTTAGCCGCAGTTCAAGCACCAGGGTTTCGCCGCCTTGCAGCATGCACTCAGCCTTGAGCCAGCCATCGTGCAGGCTGGCAGGAACCTGCTGCACCTGATCGCCGAAGTCGTAGGCATAGTCCTCACCCGGTGCATAGAACAGGTGGTCGGCAAACCAGGCCTCATGGGCAGCCCAGAGCAGCGGCAACAGCAGCAGTGGCAGCCACCACCAACTGAATACACCGAGGGCGACCAACGCAACCAGGCCCGCCAGCAGCCCCAGGCGTTTGTTGCGCCGGTGGCGCTTGAGCAACTGCTGCTTGCGGCTCACGCTTGATACACCGGCACAGGGTTGCACCAGCGGTCCTTATACTCGCGGTCAGCGCGGCCGAACGAGAACCGCAGCGGCTTGTTGCGCGCCCGGGCGTCTTCCCAGGCGGCCTGGGTATTGAGGAAGCTCAGCACGCTGCCTGGGCTGAAGGCCTTGGTTTCAGGGTCGACACCGCCATTGATGTACTCGACGCTAATCCACTCGGGCGCCTCGACACGGTACACCAGCTGGATGGCAATTGGCTTACCGTCCAACAGCAGCACCGAGCCGATCAGCAGCTCGCGCAGGCGCTCCAGCACATCGGCCATACGCTCGGCACCGGTGGCAGGGAAGCCCCAGCGGCGCTGGAACAGGTCGCAGTACATGCGGGCGATTTCCTGAGCACTGAAGTCGCTGATCGGGCGCACCACGCCACCCGCCTCTTCCAGCAGGCGCAGTTCACGGCGCTGGTTGTAGCGGAACTTCTTCGACAGGTCTTCAGGCGCCCGGGCCATGGCCAGCTGCTCCTTCTGCGCCTTGAGGCCGTTGAAGCGGCCCTGGTTCAGTTCGGACAGGTAACGCACGGTATGGCGCAACGGCGCAGCGGCATCAGGCGCCGCCGGCAAGATGATCTCGGCATTGCCGAGGTCGAACAGGGCTTTCTTGCCAGCACGCTTCAGCACATCCTTGGACAGCGCCAGGTGACGCCCCCAGACCGGAATCGCGGCTTTCAGCTCGCCAGCCTGGTGCCAGCCCAGGTAACGCACCGGGATTTGTGCCAGGTCCGCCAGTTGCTCGACCACCAGCGGATGGGTGGCGACACTGCCGCCAAAGCGCGCCCATGCCTGGGCATAAGCCTTGGCATCGATAGCTTGCCAACCGCGCTCGCGGAAGGCCTGGATACGATTGAGCATCAGGCCTGCCCCACCAACGCGCGCACCCGCGGGAGTTGCCAGAAGGCCTCGCGCACCGCCTGGTCAGAGAAACGCTCACGCAGGCGCTGCAGCATGTGCCTGGCACAGGCCTGGCGCTGTTCAGCATCCAGTACGGCCATGTGCTTCAGGCCTTGGGCCAACTGCGCGGCGTCGCCCAGCGGGAACAGAACGCCAACGCCCTCAACCACTTCGCGGGCACCGCCACAGGCCGTGGCCAGCACCGGCACACCGGCAACCATCGCTTCAAGCAGAACCATGCCGAACGGCTCGTGATCTGAACTCAAAGCGAACACGTCGAACGCCTGAAAGTAACGGCGCGCATCCGGTACCTGGCCAAGAAAGTCGACTTGCCCGGCAATGCCAAGCTCGGCGGCCAATGCCTTGAGCCTGGCCTCCAGACGACCTTTGCCGAGAATCGCCAGGCGGGCACCAGCAGGCAGCCCCGGCAGTGCCTGGGCAAAACCGCGCAACAGGGTGGCCTGATCCTTGTCCGGGTGCAGGCGCCCAACATTGCCGACGATCCACGCCTGCGAGTCCAGGCCCAAGGCCTGCCGTGCGTCAGCGCGCGACACCAGCGCTGCTTGAAGGGCGTCGATGTCGATGCGGTTGTACAGGGTCTGAATGCGCTCGGCCGGCCACTGCGGCAAGCAACGGCGCATATCGTCACGTACCGCGTCCGAAACACCCAGCAGGCTCAGACGCTTGCTGAACAGGTTCGCGAACAGGCGGCGGCCTTTGCGCTGGTAGTCACCAAAGGCATGGTGCACACCAATCACTGGCAGGCCGGTTCCCAGCAGGGCAACGTAGATCGGCTTGAAGCGATGGGCGATGCAGAAAGCGAAATTGCGTTCGGCCGCAATGCGCCGCAATGCGCGGATGGCGCCGAGTTTCAGACCACGCACGTCCTTGGAACTGAACTCAAGGAACAGCACCTCGTCCGACGCACAGCCAGCCGCTACCTGCGCGTCGGCGGCGCCGGTGAGGAACACCGTGGTGACCTGGTACCCACGCCCCTGAAACAGGCTGGCGTACTGACGGGCACAGTCCAGGAACGGCCCGTCATAGCCATGGCAGAACTGCAGGATGCGCGGTTCAGAGCGGCTGGTCATACGGGGCCGCGCCGTCCTTCACAACCAAAATGTCTTCCATGATCAGGTACTGCAAGTCCGAGCCGAAGAACATGTTCAACGCATCGGTCGGCGAGCAGATCATCGGTTCACCACGACGGTTCAGCGAGGTGTTCAGCGACACGCCGTTGCCAGTCAGGTCTTCCAGCGCCTTCATCATGTCGTAGTAGCGCGGGTTGTACTCGCGCTTGAGCACCTGGGCGCGCGAAGTGCCGTCCTCATGCACTACTTCCGGCACGCGGGCCTTCCACTCTTCAGCGACTTCGAAGGTGAAGGTCATGAACGGCGCGGGATGGTCGACCTTGATCATCTGCGGGGCAACAGTGTCGAGCATCGACGGGCAGAAAGGTCTCCAGCGTTCGCGGAACTTGATCTGGTGGTTGATGCGGTCAGCCACGCCTTCCACGCTCGGGCAGCCGATGATCGAGCGGCCACCCAGGGCACGCGGCCCGAACTCCATGCGGCCCTGGAACCAGGCTACCGGGTTGCCATCGACCATGATCTGTGCGATCTGCTGCGGCATGTTTTCGAGTTTGCGCCACTTTGGCTGGTTCGGGTGACGGGCGCAGGCGGCGATCACGTCTTCGTTGGAGTACGACGGGCCGAGGTAGACGTGCTCCATCTTCTCGACCGGAACGCCACGGGCGTGGGAAACATAGGCAGCGGCGCCAACGGCAGTCCCGGCGTCGCCGGAGGCCGGTTGGACGAACAGCTCTTTCACGTCCGGACGGGCGATGATCTTCTGGTTGAGCTTGACGTTCAGCGCACAGCCGCCGGCGAAGGCCAACTTGCCGGTTTCACGCAGGGTGTCGCCCAGGTAATGGTCGATCATCTGCAGCGCCAGTTTCTCGAACAGCGCCTGCATGCTGGCGGCGTAATGGATGTACGGCTCGTCGGCGATGTCGCCTTCGCGCTTGGGGCCCAGCCATTCGATCAGCTTTGGCGAGAAGTAGAAGCCCTTGCCCTTCTCTTTATAGCGGCGCAGGCCGATAACGTTGGCGTACTCGGTGTTGATGACCAACTCGCCGTTTTCGAAGCTGGCCAGACGCGAGAAATCATACTTGCTGGCGTCGCCATACGGCGCCATGCCCATGACCTTGAACTCGCCATCGAGCATTTCGAAGCCAAGGAACTCGGTGATAGCACCGTACAGGCCACCCAGCGAGTCCGGGTCGAAGAATTCCTTGATCTTGTGGATCTTGCCGTTTTCGCCGTAGCCAAAGAAGGTAGTGGCGTACTCGCCCTTGCCGTCGATGCCCAGGATTGCGGTTTTTTCCTTGAAGCCCGAGCAGTGATAAGCACTGGAAGCGTGGGCCAGGTGGTGCTCGACGGGCTCGATCTTGACCTTTTTCGGGTCAAAGCCCAGTTGCTCCAGGCACCAGACGATCTTCTTGCGATAGCGCTTGTAGCGACGGTTGCCCATCAGGATGGCATCGAGTGCACGATCCGGGGCGTACCAATAGCGCTTGGCATAGTGCCACCGCGCCTTGCCGAACAGGCTGATCGGGGCGAACGGGATGGCTACCACGTCGACGTCGGACGGCTTGATGCCTGCCTGTTCCAGGCAGAACTTCGCCGACTCGTAGGGCATGCGGTTCTTCGCATGCTTGTCACGCACGAAGCGCTCTTCTTCGGCGGCGGCAATCAGCTTGCCGTCAATGTACAGGGCCGCGGAAGGGTCATGGCTAAGGGCGCCGGACAGGCCAAGAATCGTCAATGCCAAGGGATTAGCCTCTTCATTCGGTAAAAATGCGCCAGCGGCCTCTTGGGCGGATGGCGGCTAAAGGGCGGGATTATAACGCAAACATTGGGGGCACACCGCCCCCTTGTAGGAGCGGGTTCACCCGCGAAGCAGGCAACGCGGTGGATGGCACCGGCGTAGCCGGTGTTCGCGGGAAAACCCGCGCCTACAGGTTTACTCGGCGATCAGCCAGTCCATGCGGTAACTACCGGCAGTCTGTGCCAACTCTTTGGCCAGCCATGGCAACAGCTCCTTAAGCTCATCCTCCAGCCCCCACGGCGGGTTGGCGATGGCCAGGCCAGAGCCGTTCAGCCCCTGAGGGCTGTCCTGATGATGCACATACAGCTCAACCCGCAACAGTTTCGGCGCACCAGTGCTGGTCAGGTCCTGGTAATAGCGGGTCAGCGAGCGTTGGTCCTTGATCGGGTACCAGATAGCCACAACCGTCTGGCGCATGCGGCCAATCGCCTCTTTCATGGCAGTGGTGCAGCGCTTGAGCTCATCGGCCTGCTCGAACGGCGGGTCGATCAGCATGATCGCGCGCTTTTCCTGCACCGGCAGCAAGGCCCGCGGCACATGCCAGCCTTCACCCAGGTGCACGGTCACGCGCGGGTCTTTTTTCATGTTTTCTTTGAGGAGCGGCCCGTCTTCGGGGTGTTTCTCGTTGAGCAGAGCGCGGTCCTGCTGGCGCATCAGGCGACGGGCCAGTTCGGGCGAACCCGGGTAGTAGCGCAGCTCGCCATCGGCGTTCAGGCGCTTGATGATGCGCAGGTAGTCGTCGGCCATGGCCGGCAGGTCATCGCGATTCCACAGGCGGGCTACGCCTTCCAGGTACTCGCCGGTACGGCTTGCCTGGTCGCCCTGCAGGTCGTACAGGCCGAGCCCTGCGTGGGTATCGATATAGGCGAAAGGCTGCTCTTTGCGCGACATCAGGGCGATGAGGCGGGTCAGCACGATGTGTTTGAGGACGTCGGCGTGGTTGCCGGCGTGGAAGGCGTGACGATAGTTCATGGCAACTCCTGCGAAGGCGGCAAGTTTACCTTGCCTTGCAGGCGGAGTCAGGCCTGGCTGCTGATTGGCGGCACCCGCAAAGCAGGCGCCGCCAATTCAACGGGTGTTACTTGTCGGCGTGATACGCCGCGTCAGCCGCTTCGAAGCGTTTGACCATCGCCTGCGAAGGGCTACCCAGCTTGCTCACCAGAACAATGGCGATGCTGGCGAACAGGAAGCCCGGGATGATTTCGTACAACCCGAGGGTGTCGAAGTTCTTCCACAGGATCACCGTCAGCGCACCCACCACGATACCGGCCAGCGCGCCGTTACGGGTCATGCCTTTCCACAGCACCGAAATCAGCACCACCGGGCCGAAGGCAGCACCGAAGCCGGCCCAGGCATAGGCCACCAGGCCCAGCACGCGGTTTTCCGGATTGGCGGCCATGGTGATGGCGATCAGGGCCACGGCCAGCACCATCAGACGGCCGACCCACACCAGCTCGATCTGCGAAGCATTCTTGCGCAGGAAGGCTTTGTAGAAGTCTTCGGTCAAGGCACTGGAGCACACCAGCAACTGGCAGCTCAGGGTACTCATGACCGCGGCCAGGATGGCCGACAGCAGGACACCTGCGATCCATGGGTTGAACAGGATCTTGGCCAGTTCGATGAACACACGTTCGTGGTTCTCGCTTACCGGACCTGCCAGTTCAGGATGGGCCGAGAAGTAGGCGATACCGAAGAAGCCTACGGCGCAGGTACCCGCCAGGCACAGGATCATCCAGGTCATGGAAATGCGGCGCGCCTTGGCGATCGACTTCACCGAATCAGCGGCCATGAAGCGCGCCAGGATATGCGGCTGGCCGAAGTAACCCAGGCCCCAGCCCATCAGCGAGATGATACCGATGAAGGTGGCACCCTTGAGCATGTCGAAGTTCGCCGGGTTCACCGCCTCGATAGCGGCGAAGGTCTGATCGAAGCCGCCGGTGGCGATCAGCACGAACACCGGGGTGAGGATGAGCGCGAAGATCATCAGCGTGGCCTGCACGGTATCGGTCCAGCTCACAGCCAGGAAACCACCGATGAATGTGTAGGCGATGGTCGCCGCTGCACCAGCCCACAGCGCGGTTTCATACGACATGCCGAAGGTGCTCTCGAACAGACGGGCACCGGCAACGATGCCGGAGGCGCAATAGATGGTGAAGAAGACCAGGATGACGATGGCGGAGATGATACGCAGCAGGCCGCTATTGTCTTCGAAACGGCTGGAGAAATAGTCCGGCAGGGTCAGCGCGTCACCGTTGTGCTCGGTCTGCACGCGCAGCCGGCCGGCCACGAACAGCCAGTTCAGGTAGGCACCCACCGTCAGACCGATGGCGATCCAGACCTCGGACAGGCCCGCGAAGTAGATGGCACCAGGCAGGCCCATCAGCAGCCAGCCACTCATGTCGGAGGCACCGGCAGACAGCGCGGTAACCACGCTACCCAGGCTGCGACCGCCCAGAATGTAATCGGAAAGGTTTTTGGTGGCGCGATAGGCGGCGAAGCCGATCAGCACCATTGCTGCGATGTAGATCACGAAGGTGATCGTTAGTGGATTGCCCATGCGTGTGCCCTGGCGTTTGTTTTTATCATGCACAACCGCAGCGATGGCGGTTGCACCCAGGCGGCGAATGCTATGCAACAACGCAAAGAAGGTGCAACCATTTTTCTTTTGCAAGTTGCACCTGCCAGTGCATTTTCCGACAAAACCCATTTTTTGCTCCTTTCGGGAGTAAAAAACCGGTTTTTCAGAATAAATCACACCAAAAACACCCCTTTTCAGGGGACGGGAATGGCTATCGGACGAGTTGCACCTTCTACACAAAAAATTCAGGTTGCACCTAGTTGCACCCGAATTGTCCTACAGCTACTCTTGATGCCAGCTTAGGCCACAACCGTGGCAATAACGAGGATAAGAAATGGCGACTACCACCCTTGGGGTCAAACTCGACGACCCGACCCGTGAGCGACTCAAAGCAGCTGCGCAGTCCATTGACCGCACACCTCACTGGTTGATCAAGCAAGCGATCTTCAACTACCTGGAGAAGCTCGAGGGTGGTGCCACCCTGACCGAACTCAACGGTCATGCCAGCAACCCGGCCGACGATGCCGGTGAAATCCAGGCCGACCACAGCCACCAGTGCTTCCTCGAATTTGCCGAGAGCATCTTGCCGCAGTCGGTACTGCGCTCGGCGATCACCGCTGCCTACCGCCGCCCCGAGCAGGAAGTGGTGCCAATGCTGCTGGAGCAGGCGCGCCTGAGCGCGCCGCTGGCCGAAGCCACCAACAAGCTGGCCGCAAGCATTGCCGAAAAACTGCGCAATCAGAAAAGCGCCGGCGGCCGTGCCGGTGTCGTCCAGGGCCTGCTGCAGGAGTTCTCCCTTTCGTCTCAGGAAGGCGTGGCGCTGATGTGCCTGGCCGAAGCCCTGCTGCGTATCCCCGACAAAGGCACCCGCGATGCGCTGATCCGCGACAAGATCAGTACCGGCAACTGGCAGCCACACCTGGGCAACAGCCCATCGCTGTTCGTCAACGCCGCCACCTGGGGGCTGCTGCTGACCGGCAAGCTGGTCAGCACCCACAACGAAACCGGCCTCACCTCCTCGCTCACTCGCATCATCGGCAAGAGCGGCGAACCGATGATCCGCAAGGGCGTCGACATGGCCATGCGCCTGATGGGTGAGCAGTTCGTCACCGGCGAGACCATTGCCGAAGCACTGGCCAACGCCAGCCGCTTCGAGTCCAAAGGCTTCCGCTACTCCTACGACATGCTTGGCGAAGCCGCACTGACCGAGCACGACGCGCAGAAGTACCTGGCGTCCTACGAACAGGCCATCCACTCGATCGGCAAGGCCTCGCATGGCCGTGGCATCTACGAAGGCCCAGGCATCTCGATCAAGCTGTCGGCACTGCACCCGCGCTACAGCCGCGCCCAGTACGAGCGCGTAATGGAAGAGTTGTACCCGCGCCTGCTGTCGCTGACGCTGCTGGCCAAGCAGTACGACATCGGCCTGAACATCGACGCCGAAGAAGCCGACCGCCTGGAGCTTTCGCTCGACCTGCTCGAGCGCCTGTGCTTCGAGCCATCCCTGGCTGGCTGGAACGGCATCGGTTTCGTTATCCAGGCCTACCAGAAGCGCTGCCCGTACGTAATCGACTACGTCATCGATCTGGCCAAGCGCAGCCGCCACCGCCTGATGATCCGCCTGGTAAAAGGCGCCTACTGGGACAGCGAGATCAAGCGTGCTCAGGTCGAAGGCCTGGAAGGCTACCCGGTCTATACCCGCAAGGTTTACACCGACGTGTCCTACGTGGCCTGCGCCCGCAAGCTGCTGGCCGTGCCAGAAGCCATCTACCCGCAGTTCGCCACTCACAACGCCCACACCCTGTCGGCCATCTACCACGTTGCCGGGCAGAACTATTACCCGGGCCAGTACGAGTTCCAGTGCCTGCACGGCATGGGCGAGCCGCTGTACGAGCAAGTGGTCGGCAAGATTGCCGATGGCAAGCTGAACCGCCCGTGCCGCGTGTACGCACCGGTCGGCACCCATGAAACGCTGCTGGCCTACCTGGTACGCCGCCTGCTGGAAAACGGCGCCAACACCTCGTTCGTCAACCGCATCGCCGACCACTCGATTTCCATCCAGGAACTGGTCGCCGACCCGGTGGCCAGCATCGAGCGCATGGGTACCCAGGAAGGCAGTATCGGTCTGCCGCACCCACGTATCCCGCTGCCGCGCGATCTGTATGGCACTGAACGGGCCAACTCGGCCGGCATCGACATGGCCAACGAACACCGCCTGGCATCGCTGTCCTGCGCCATGCTGGCCACCGCTCACAACGACTGGAAGGCTGTCCCGCTGCTGGCCTGCGCCGCCAGTGAGAGCGCTGCCGCACCGGTACTGAACCCGGCGGACCACCGCGACGTGGTCGGCCACGTGCAAGAAGCCACCGTTGCCGACGTGGACAACGCCATCCAGTGCGCACTGAACGCCGCGCCGATCTGGCAGGCCACCCCGCCAGCAGAGCGTGCTGCCATTCTGGAACGCACCGCCGACCTGATGGAGGCCGAAATCCAGCCGCTGATGGGACTGCTCATCCGCGAGGCCGGCAAGACCTTCGCCAACGCCATCGCCGAAGTGCGTGAAGCCGTGGACTTCCTGCGCTACTACGCGGTGCAGGCACGCAACGACTTCAGCAACGACGCCCACCGCCCGCTGGGCCCGGTGGTGTGCATCAGCCCCTGGAACTTCCCGCTGGCGATCTTCACCGGCCAGGTGGCCGCAGCCCTGGCTGCCGGCAACCCGGTACTGGCCAAACCTGCCGAGCAAACCCCGCTGATCGCCGCCCAGGCCGTGCGCCTGATGTTGGAAGCTGGCATCCCCGAAGGCGTGCTGCAACTGCTGCCAGGCCGCGGTGAAACCGTCGGTGCCGGCCTGGTCGGAGACGAGCGCGTCAAAGGCGTGATGTTCACCGGTTCCACCGAAGTGGCCCGCCTGCTGCAGCGCAACGTCGCTGGCCGCCTGGACAATCAGGGCCGCCCGATCCCGCTGATCGCCGAAACCGGCGGCCAGAACGCGATGATCGTCGACTCCTCGGCACTGACCGAACAGGTCGTGATCGACGTGGTGTCCTCGGCCTTCGACAGTGCCGGCCAGCGTTGCTCGGCCCTGCGCGTGCTGTGCTTGCAGGAAGACTCCGCCGACCGCGTAATCGAAATGCTCAAAGGCGCCATGGCTGAAAGCCGCCTGGGCTGCCCGGACCGCCTGGCCGTGGACATCGGCCCGGTGATCGACGCCGAAGCCAAGGCCGGCATCGAGAAGCACATTCAGGGCATGCGCGAGAAAGGCCGCTCGGTCTACCAAGTGGCCATTGCCGATGCTGCCGAGATCAAGCGCGGCACCTTCGTCATGCCAACCCTGATCGAGCTGGACAGCTTCGACGAGCTGAAGCGCGAAATTTTCGGCCCCGTACTGCACGTTGTGCGCTACAACCGCCGCAATCTGGACCAACTGATCGAGCAGATCAACAACTCCGGCTATGGCCTGACCTTGGGCGTGCACACCCGCATCGACGAGACCATTGCCAAAGTGGTCGAAACCGCCAATGCCGGCAACATGTACGTCAACCGCAACATTGTGGGTGCCGTGGTGGGCGTGCAGCCGTTCGGTGGTGAAGGCCTGTCTGGCACCGGCCCGAAAGCCGGCGGCCCGCTGTACCTTTACCGCCTGCTGTCGACCCGTCCGGCCGACGCCATTGGCCGCCACTTCCAGCAGCAGGACGGCGAAGGCAAGCCGGACCGCACCCTGCACGAACAGCTGATCAAGCCGCTGCACGGCCTGAAAGCTTGGGCCGAGAGCAACCAGCTGGCCGACCTGGCCGCACTGTGCAGCCAGTTCGCCAGCCAGTCGCAGAGCGGTATCGCCCGCCTGCTACCAGGCCCGACCGGCGAGCGCAACAGCTACACCATCCTGCCGCGTGAGCACGTACTGTGCCTGGCCGACAACGAAACCGACCTGCTGGCGCAGTTCGCCGCAGTCCTGGCCGTTGGCAGCTCGGCGGTGTGGGTTGACGGTGAACCGGGCAAGGCCCTGCGCGCCCGTCTGCCACGTGAGCTGCAGGCCAAGGTGAAGCTGGTCGCGGACTGGAACAAGGATGAAGTGGCGTTCGACGCCGTGATCCACCATGGCGACTCGGATCAGCTGCGCGGCGTATGCCAGCAGGTAGCCAAGCGTGCCGGGGCGATCGTTGGGGTGCACGGGCTGTCCAGCGGTGATCACCAGATTGCGCTGGAACGCCTGGTCATCGAACGCGCGGTGAGTGTGAACACTGCAGCGGCAGGCGGTAACGCCAGCCTGATGACCATTGGCTAATGGCTGAGGGTTGTTGAAAAAAAGGAGAGCCTCGGCTCTCCTTTTTTTATGGGTGTGTTCCGAAGCAGGGGCTGGACACAGGCCGTCGTAGGAGCGGGTTCACCCGCGAAAGGGCCGGCCCTGCTGGCCAATCTCCACCCGCCGTTGACCGTTGCCGCCACCACCGTATTCGCGGGTAAACCCGCTCCTACCACGGTGGCGGACACACATCGGGGGCTGGACACAGGCCGCTGCAGGATTTACCCGCGAAAGGGCCAGTCCAGACATATCAAAAAACTTTGCAGCAGGCTTCTACCCCAGCATCGTATTGTCTTCACGGAAAGTGGAAGCGCGGGGCGGATCGGGGACTGTCCGGAGCTCCACTCATACAGAGCTCCGGCCAAAATTGCTCAACCCATTCGTGAAAGCGCAATCAAAGCAAACAGCTGCGCTACCATAAGCGCAATACCCAGCAGCATCCAAAGCCAATTGGCCAGCGTGAACCGGCTGTTGGCCTTCCCTTCTTTGTCACCCGCACCGAAATTGATGCCCTTCTGCATGAACACCAGAATGATCAGCCAAGCGGCCTGAATGACTAAGCCCACAAAATAGGCTGGCCACAACTGGCCTTCCAACACGACGCTGGCAACCACCCAGATAACGCAAAAACCGTAATAGCCCAGAGTGAGCCCCAGGATGGACCAAGGATAGGTTTTACCTGAGTCGCGAATGTGGTCATTTGCCCTTCTCAATAATGGATAGATGAAGAACACTGCAAAAGCACTTCGCCAGAACGGACTTACGCGCTCTCCCGTTTTCTCTCTATGCAGACTCCAACTTTGATAGAAGCAATAAACCCAGTAGAAGCCCAAGGTAAAGAAAGTCATTACGCCAAATTTCATGGGTGAAACTACGAAGAAGGGGACCTGATTGCCGTTGGCCTCAACCAAGTCAGCGTTGTGGGCATCACTCATCTGAAACGTTTCCTTGTGAACACCAAAACGCACATTCAAGGCCAACTGACATACGATCCGCAGCAGTCCAATTACGATCTGACTCATGGGAAACGTCTCTGTCTTGTCCCGAACAGGCATTACACGACCTGATCTGGCGTTGGTTTCACCAATAAACGGCAGGCTTCCCGGCGTTCTCAACCCATATCACGCAAACCTATTAACCTGTCCCCAGTCCTAACACACTCCTACACTCGCAGCATCCCGCCTCAGGACCGCCACCATGCCCGAGACCTTGCTCAGCCCCCGCAACCTCGCCTTCGAGCTCTACGAAGTCCTCGACGCCGAAGCCCTGACCCAGCGCCCGCGCTTCGCCGAGCACAGCCGTGAAACCTTCGATGCGGCGCTGACCACCGCGCGTACCATCGCCGAGAGGTTCTTCGCGCCACACAACCGCAAAGCCGATGAAAACGAGCCACGCTACGTGGACGGCCGCGCCGAGCTGATTCCCGAAGTGAAGCCCGCCGTCGATGCCTTCCTCGAAGCCGGCTTCCTCAACGCCAACCGGGACTTCCAGGTCGGCGGCATGCAGCTGCCCAGCCTGGTCTCGCAAGCCTGCTTCGCCCACTTCCAGGCCGCCAACGCGGGCACCACGGCCTACCCATTCCTGACCATGGGCGCGGCCAACCTGATCGAGAGCTTCGGCTCCGATGAACAGAAGCGCCTGTTCCTGCAACCGATGATCGAGGGCCGCTACTTCGGCACCATGGCGCTGACCGAACCCCACGCCGGCTCGTCGCTGGCGGACATCCGTACCCGCGCCGAACCAGCAGGCGACGGCAGCTACCGGCTCAAAGGCAACAAGATCTTCATTTCCGGCGGCGACCACGAACTGTCGGAAAACATCGTGCACATGGTGCTGGCCAAGCTTCCGGACGCCCCGCCCGGGGTCAAGGGCATCTCGCTGTTCATCGTGCCCAAGTACCACGTAAACCCGGACGGCAGCCGCGGCCCGCGCAACGATGTAGTGCTGGCCGGGCTGTTCCACAAGATGGGCTGGCGCGGCACCACCTCGACCGCGCTGAACTTCGGCGACAATGGCCAGTGCGTCGGGTACCTGGTCGGCCAGCCGCACCAAGGCCTGGCCTGCATGTTCCAGATGATGAACGAAGCACGTATCGGCGTTGGCATGGGGGCGGTCATGCTCGGTTACGCCGGCTACCTGTATTCGCTGGAGTACGCCCGCCAGCGACCGCAAGGCCGGCTGCCGGACAGCAAAGACCCGCTCAGCCCGGCAGTACCGATCATCGCGCACACCGATGTGAAACGAATGCTGCTGGCACAAAAGGCTTATGTAGAAGGCGCCTTCGACCTGGGCCTGTACGCAGCGCGCCTGTTCGACGATACCCAGACCGCCGACGACGAAACGTCGCGCAACCAAGCGCAGGCGCTGCTCGACCTGCTGACCCCGATCGTCAAGTCCTGGCCCTCGGCGTTCTGCCTAAAGGCCAACGAACTGGCGATCCAGATTCTTGGCGGCCACGGCTACACCCGCGAATACCCGGTTGAGCAGTACTACCGCGACAACCGCCTGAATCCGATCCACGAAGGTACCGAAGGTATTCAGTCGCTCGATTTGCTCGGCCGCAAGCTGGCGCAGAACAATGGTGCCGGCCTCAAGCAACTGATCCGCCTGATCGCCGCCACCGGCGAGCGCGCCAGCCATCACCCCAACCTGGACCTGCTGCGCCAGCCGCTGGAGCAACTGGCTAACCGCCTGCAGGGCGTAACCCTGGCCCTGCTCGGCGACCTGGCCCATGGCAAAGTCGCTGGCGCCCTGGCCAACTCTGCCTTGTACCTCAAGGTTTTCGGCCACTGTGTGGTTGGTTGGCGCTGGCTGGAGCAGGCGATTCACGCCGAGCTTGGCTTGCTAAAAGGCAATGCCAGCGACCGCGACTTCTACCAGGGCAAGCTACAAGCCGCACGTTATTTCCTGACCTGGGAAGTACCGGGCTGCCATAATGAGCTGGCATTGCTCGAGGCACACGACGATACCTGCCTCGGTATGCAAGACGGGTGGTTCTAGGGGGAGCCACCGTGTACACGGAGGCATCCGCATGTTCGATTCCAGCGCCCTGCTGCGCCAGCGCTTTGCCGCGCTGCGCAGTACGGCCGAGTTGTTTTCCCTGCGCCATGTAAAACAGTCGCACCAGGCGCTTTCAGTTCGCCGCAACGTCGCCGAACCACCCTTCTTCAGCCTGGATGAGGGCGCCATGCTCACCGTGCGGATCAATGGCGTGGAGGCCTACGCTGCCACCGCCGACCTGTCCCAGACAGGCCTGCAGCGCGCCCTTGAGCAAGCCGAGGCGCTGGCGCGGCAGATTGCCCGGCACAGCCTGCTGGACCTGCGCGAACAAGCGGTGACCAGCGCACGCCACGACCATGTTTCGCCCAACTTCGACCAACCCGTACCCAGCCTCGCCGACTGCCTTGGCCTGCTCGCCGATGAATCGGCCAGCGTGCCCAGGGACAGCCGCCTGGTCGACTGGCAGGCCAGCCTTGGGCTGAGCCTGGTCGAGCAAACCTACCTCAACTCGGCCGGCGCCGAACTGCGCCACGCCCAGCGCTTCCTGTTCCCAGGCCTTGGCGTAACGGCCAGCGATGGCCAGGACAGCCAGAGCCGCAGCCTGGGCCGCGACAACTTCGGCCAACAGGGTGGTTTCGAAATCATCGAGCGCTGTGGCCTGGTCGGCGCGGCCAGCCGGGTGGCCGATGAAGCGCTGCAACTGCTGCTGGCACCGAACACCCCCAGCGGCCCGCGCGACCTGCTGTTGATGCCGGACCAGATGATGCTGCAGATTCATGAATCCATCGGCCACCCGCTGGAGATGGACCGCATTCTCGGCGACGAGCGCAACTACGCAGGCACCAGCTTCGTCAAAGCCAGCGACTTCGGCCATCTGCAGTACGGCTCCAGCTTGCTGAACGTGACCTTCGACCCGACCATTGGCGAAGAGCTGGCCAGCTACAGTCATGACGACGACGGTACCCCGGCAAGCAAAGCGTTCCTGATACGCGCCGGCCTGCTGCTGCGCCCGCTGGGGGGCGCGCTGTCGCAGTTCCGCTCCGGCCTGGATGGCGTGGCCAACAGCCGCGCCTGTGGCTGGAACCGGGCACCGATCGACCGCATGGCCAACCTCAACATCGAGCCGGGCGACCAGTCCCTCGACCAGCTGATCGCGGGCATAGAACATGGCATCCTGATGCGTACCAACCGTTCCTGGTCCATCGACGATGCGCGCAACAAGTTCCAGTTCGGCTGCGAATGGGGCCAGTTGATTGAAAATGGCGCGCTCAAGGGCATCGTCAAGAACCCCAACTACCGCGGCATCTCCGCGCAGTTCTGGCGCAACCTGTCGGCGGTTGGCGACCACAGTACCTTCCAGGTGCTGGGCACGCCCAACTGTGGCAAGGGCGAACCCAATCAGGTGGTGCGGGTAGGCCATGCCTCGCCGGCCTGTGTATTCCGCCAGATCGATGTATTCGGAGGAGACGCCTGATGAAGCACGCTTTCGAAAACCTGGTCGGGGATGTGCACGCCGCCCTTCAGGCAGGCGAGCAGTTCACCCTCGGTTACAGTGCCGAGCAATCGCAGTTCGTGCGTTTCAACCATGCCAAGGTGCGCCAGGCCGGCGAAGTCAGCCAGGCCAGCGCGCAGCTGCGGCTGGTGCGCGATGGGCGCCAGGCGGAACAGCAGGTGACCTTGAGTGGCGACGCACAGCTGGATCGCCAGCGCCTGAACGTTGCGCTCGAGCAACTGCGCCAGACCTTGCCTCTGCTGGCCCTCGACCCTTACCTGCGCCTGGACGAGAATGCCTGGCACAGCCATAACCTGCAGGAACACCCCCTGCCCGCACTGAACGAAGTACTGGACCTGCTCGAGCGTGAAGCAGGCGACCTGGACCTGGTCGGCATCTATGCCGCCGGCCCGGTCTGCCGGGGCTTCGCCAGCTCGTTCGGCGCCTTCGGCTGGCACCAGGCCAACAGTTTCAACTTCGACTGGAGCCTGTTCCACGCTAATGGCCAGGCGGTGAAGGCCAACTATGCCGGCCAGGTCTGGAGTGCCGACGACTTCGCCGCACGCCTGCGCCAAGCACGAGAGCAGTTGGGTTTCCTCGGCCGCCCGGCAGTTACCCTCAAGCCCGGCACCTACCGCGCCTACCTTGCACCTGCGGCCATGGACGAAGTCGCCGGCATGTTGTGCTGGGGCGGCTTTTCCGCGCAGGCCCTGGCCACTGGCAACAGCGCTCTGCAGCGCCTGTACAATGGCGATGCACGGCTTAGCCCGCTGGTCAGTTTTACCGAGCAGGTCAGCGGGTCGCTTAGCCCGGCATTTTCCGATGAAGGTGCGCCGCGCCTGGATGTGCCGCTGATCCAGCAAGGTGAAGCCCGGCAGCGGTTGATCAGTGCGCGCAGTGCGGCCGAGTTCGAACTGCAGGCCAATGGCGCCGACGGCTATGAGTCGCCCTGTGCGCTCAGCCTGGCGCCGGGCAATCTGGCCAGTGCGCAGATCCTTGAGCGTCTAGGCACCGGGCTGTACATCAGCAACCTGTGGTACCTGAACTACTCGGACCTGCCAGCGGCGCGCATGACCGGGCTGACCCGCTTCGCCACTTTCTGGGTAGAAGACGGGCAAATCCAGGGGCCGGTGAGCACCATGCGCTTCGATGACAGCCTGTACAGCTTGCTGGGCAGCCAGCTGGAGGACCTGACCCAGGAGCGCGAGATGATTCTGTCGACCAATACTTATGGACAGCGCAGTACCGGGTCGAGTCATTTGCCCGGGGCACTGGTCAAAGGCCTGACCCTGACATTGTGACTGGACTTGCCGGCCCTTTCGCGGCTAAAGCCGCTCCTACAAGGAACGCGTAACCCCTGTAGGAGCGGCTTTAGCCGCGAAAGGGCCGGCACTGACAAACGAGGACGTCATGCCCGAACGCACCCCGCTGGACCCCGTCACCGCCCGCTGGATCCCTTGGGTGGTGGCCATCGCTTTCTTCATGCAGTCCCTGGACGGCACCATCCTCAACACTGCGCTGCCAGCCATGGCCCGCTCGTTGGCCGAAGATCCATTGCGCATGCAGGGTGTGATCATTGCCTACATGCTCACCGTGGCCCTGCTGATCCCTGCCTCCGGCTGGATCGCCGACCGTTTCGGCACCAAGCGCATCTTCTTCAGCGCCATCTTGCTGTTCAGCTTTGGTTCGCTGCTGTGCGCCGTAGCCAACAGCCTTGGCTTCCTGATCTTCGCCCGCGTAGTGCAGGGCCTGGGCGGTGCACTGATGCTGCCGGTCGGGCGGCTGGTGGTGCTGCGTGCCTACCCACGCAGCGATCTGGTGCGGATCATGAGTTTCATCACCATCCCCGGTCTGCTCGGGCCATTGCTGGGGCCAACGGTCGGTGGCTGGCTGGTGGAAATCCTCAGCTGGCACTGGATCTTCCTGCTCAACCTGCCAGTCGGCCTGCTTGGCTGCATTGCAGTGTGGAAGTTCATCCCGGACTTGCGCGGCGCCGAGCGCACCACCTTCGACGGCCCTGGTTTCCTGCTGTTCGGCGCAGCGATGGTACTGATCACCATTGCCATGGAAGGCCTGGGCGAGCTGCACCTGCCGCACTTGCGGGTAATGTTGCTGCTGTTCGCCGGCATGGCCTGCCTGGCCGCGTACTGGCTGCGAGCCGGGCGCGACCCGGAGCCGCTGTTCTCGCCCAGCCTGTTCCGCGTGCGTACCTTCGCCATCGGCATCCTCGGCAACCTGTTCGCCCGCCTGGGCAGCGGCGCTCTGCCCTTCCTGGTGCCGTTGCTGCTGCAGGTCGCGCTTGGCTACTCACCCGCCCAGGCAGGCATGAGCATGATCCCGCTGGCGGTGGCGGCCATGCTGGCCAAGTCCATTGCCCGACCGCTGATCGAACGGTTCGGGTATCGCATCATTCTCACCGGTAATACCTTGCTGCTAGGCATCCTGCTGGCAAGCCTGGGCCTGGTGGACGAGCAGACGCCCTATTGGCTGCTGTTGGTGCAACTTGGCCTTCTGGGTGCCGTGAACTCCATGCAGTTCACTGCGATGAACACAGTGACGCTCATCGATCTCGACGATGCCAGCGCCAGCAGCGGTAACAGCCTGCTGTCGGTGGTCGCGCAACTGTCGCTGAGCCTGGGCGTGGCTTGCGCCGGCGCACTGTTGGGCGGCTTTACTGCGGCAGGCAGCGCCGAGGGCGTGGAAACCACCCTGGGCGCGTTCCAGCTGACCTTCGTCACCATCGGCGTAATGGCCATGCTGGCGGCGGCGATCTTCCTGCAACTGGCGCCGACGGACGGAAGGCGTGCCCGTCGTCCGGAACAACACATGGAGTCGTAGGGCGAATGGCCACGAGGCTGGTAGACTGTGCGGCATTTTTCGCTTCGCAACGCAGGCCCGCCTCGTGACCACCGAATCCACCGCCTTTGCCACCTTGCCGCTGTCCACTGCCATGCTGGCCAACCTGGACGCCCTCGGCTATGCGTCGATGACGCCTATCCAGGCCCAGAGCCTGCCTGTCATCCTCAAAGGCCAGGACCTGATCGCCCAGGCCAAGACCGGTAGCGGCAAGACCGCCGCCTTCGGCATCGGCCTGCTCAACCCGATCAACCCGCGCTACTTCGGCTGCCAGGCGTTGGTGCTCTGCCCTACCCGCGAGCTCGCCGACCAGGTGGCCAAGGAGCTGCGCCGCCTGGCCCGCGCCGAGGACAACATCAAGATCCTGACCCTGTGCGGCGGCGTTTCGCTGGGCCCACAGATCGCTTCGCTGGAGCACGGCGCGCACATCATCGTCGGCACCCCAGGGCGCATCCAGCAGCACCTGGACAAAGGCACCCTTGTACTGGACGGGTTGAACACCCTGGTACTGGACGAAGCCGACCGCATGCTCGACATGGGCTTCTTCGACGCTATCGCCAGCATCATCGGCAAGACTCCGTCGCGCCGCCAGACCCTGCTGTTCTCGGCCACCTACCCGGCCGGCATCAAGCAACTGGCCGCCGATTTCATGCGCAACCCGCAGCAGGTCAAGGTCGAGAGCCTGCACACTGACAACCAGATCGAGCAGCGTTTCATCGAAATTGACCCGCAGCAACGTCTGGAGGCTGTCACCCGCGTGCTCGGCCACTACCGCCCGCAGTCGTGCGTAGCGTTCTGTTTCACCAAGCAGCAATGCGAGGACGTGGTTGCCCACCTGACCGCCAAGGGCATCGTCGCCCAGGCCCTGCACGGCGACCTGGAGCAGCGCGACCGTGACCAAGTGCTGACCATGTTCGCCAACCGCAGCAGCTCGGTGCTGGTGGCTACCGACGTGGCCGCCCGCGGCCTGGACATCGATGGCCTGGACATGGTCATCAACGTGGAGCTGGCACGTGATGCGGAAATCCACGTGCACCGCGTGGGCCGTACCGGCCGCGCCGGCGAGAAAGGCGTTGCGGTCAGCCTGGTGGCACCGGCCGAAGGCCACCGCGCCCAGGCCATCGAAGCGCTGCAGAAGAGCCCGTTGCGCTGGGACCAGCTGGACAGCCTGAAAAACAAGGGCGGCGAGCCCCTGCTGCCGGTGATGACCACACTGTGCATTGCCGCTGGCCGCAAGGACAAGCTGCGCCCTGGCGACATCCTGGGGGCCTTGACCGGTGATGCCGGCATCCCGGGCAAGCAGGTGGGCAAGATTGCCATCTTCGACTTCCAGGCGTTTGTGGCCGTGGAGCGGGCGCTGGCCAAGCAGGCCATGCAGCGGCTGAACAGCGGCAAGATCAAGGGCCGCGCCCTGAAAGTCCGCATTATCTAAAGCCAGGCAAATCCCTTGTAGGAGCGGGTTTACCCGCGAATGCGGCAGTGAATGCACCATCGCATTCGCGGGTGAACCCGCCCCCACAGGGTTCAGCATTTCAAATCTGAAGGTTCATACCGTGCACTCCACCGACGTGATCATCCTTGGCGCCGGCGCCGCCGGCCTGATGTGCGCCCAGCTCAGCGCCCGTCGTGGCCGCCGGGTGCTGCTGCTCGACCACGCCAACAAGCCAGGCAAGAAGATCCTCATGTCCGGCGGCGGGCGCTGCAACTTCACCAACCTGTACACCGAGCCGGCCAACTTCCTTTCGCACAACGCTCACTTCTGCAAGTCGGCCCTGGCCCGCTACACCCAGTGGGACTTCATCGAACTGGTGTGCAAGCACGGCGTGGCTTACCACGAGAAGAAGCTCGGCCAGCTGTTCTGCGACAACAAGGCCAGTGACATCCTCGACATGCTGCTGGCCGAGTGTGACGAGGCCGGTGCCGAGATCCGCATGCACACCAGCATCGAACAGATCGAGAAGACCGAAAGCGGCTACCTGTTGCAGACCAGCAGCGGCCAGTTCGCCTGCCAGTCGCTGGTCATCGCCACCGGCGGCCTGTCGATCCCGACCCTGGGCGCCACCGGTTTTGGCTACCAGGTAGCCCGTCAGTTCGGCCACACCCTGCTGCCAACCCGCGCCGGGCTGGTGCCATTCACCATCACCGAGCCCCAACTCAAGGCGATGTGCACCGAATTATCCGGCACCTCGCTGGACTGCACCGCCAGTTGCAATGGCACCAGCTTCCGCGAAAACCTGCTGTTCACGCACCGTGGCCTGAGTGGCCCGGCGATCTTGCAGATCTCGTCGTTCTGGGAAGCCGGTGACACGGTCGAGATCAACCTGCTGCCCGACCGCGATGCGCTTTCCTGGCTGCAACAGATGCAGGCCGAACGCGCCAACGCAGAACTGAAGACCGTGCTGGGCGAAGTGTTCACCCGCAAGCTGGCCAACCTGCTGGCCGAGCAGTGGTTCGAGTCCAGACCGATGAAGCAGTACACCCCGGCAGAACTGGCACAAATCGCCGAAAAGCTGGCGAACTGGCAAGTTGTGCCGGCCGGTACCGAAGGCTACCGCACCGCCGAAGTGACCCTGGGCGGCGTGGATACCCGCGAGGTGTCGTCCAAGACCATGGAATCGCTGAAAAGCCCCGGCTTGTACTTCATCGGTGAAGTGCTGGATGTCACCGGCCACCTGGGCGGTTTCAACTTCCAGTGGGCCTGGGCATCGGCGAACGCCGCAGCGCAGTTCGTGTAGGGTAGAATCCTTTCAGCAGCACGGAACGCTTCTTGCTGGCCCGTGCCTGGAGCCGTTATTGGGGCCGCTTCGCGCCCCTTCGCGGGCACGCCCGCTCCCACACGGTCTACAAAGAACCCTGTGGGAGCGGGCGTGCCCGCGAAGGGGCGCGAAGCGGCCCCAATAACCGGCCCTGAAAGGTATTCTTCTGATCACCGCCTGGCAGGCCATCATGTCATCGAGCTCGTTCCGTCAGTCACTGCGTCGCCTGTGGGGCCAAGACAAGTTCAGCTACAGCATCCGGGTCACCATTGCCCTCACCGGCAGTCTGGCCCTGTGCTGGTACCAGAACGAGATGGCCCTGCTGATTCCACTGTTCCTCGGCATCATCGCCAGCGCCCTGGCCGAAACCGACGACAGCTGGCAGGGCCGCCTCAGCGCCCTGGCCGTTACCCTGGTGTGTTTCGCCATCGCTGCACTGGCGGTCGAGTTGCTGTTCCCCTACCCCTGGATCTTCGTCATTGCCCTGGCCCTGGCCGCCTTTGGCCTGACCATGCTCGGGGCGCTGGGCGAGCGCTACGGCGCCATCGCTTCGGCCACCTTGATCACTGCGGTCTACACCATGATCGGCGTGGACCAGCGCGGCGGCCAGGTCACCGACTTCTGGCACGAACCGCTGCTGCTGGTGGCAGGTGCGGCCTGGTACGGGCTGTTGTCGGTACTATGGCAGGCGCTGTTTTCCAACCAGCCGGTACAACAGAGCCTGGCCAAACTGTTCTTCGAGCTGGGCAGCTACCTCAAGCTCAAGGCCAGCCTGTTCGAACCGATCCGCACGCTCGACGTCGAGGCCCGGCGCCTGGAACTGGCCCAGCAGAACGGCAAGGTGGTGGCAGCGCTGAACGCCGCCAAGGAGATCATCCTGCACCGGGTGGGCAACAGCCAACCAAACTCGAAGGTAAGCCGCTACCTCAAGCTGTACTTCCTGGCCCAGGACATCCACGAGCGTGTCAGTGCCTCGCACTACCCCTACAACGCACTGACCGAGGCGTTTTTCCACAGTGACGTCATGTTCCGCTGCCAGCGCCTGTTGCGTAAGCAGGGCTCATCTTGCCAGGAGCTGGCACGCTCGATCCGCCTGCGCCAACCGTTCGTGCTGGCCAGCGGTTATCCAGAAGCCCTCGAGGACCTCAACGCTTCGCTCGAACACCTGCGCATCCAGAGCAACCCGGCCTGGCGCGGCCTGCTGCGCTCGCTGCGGGCACTAGCCGCCAACCTGGCAACACTGGACCGCCTGCTCAGTGCCGCCAGCAACCCGGACAGCCTGGCCGATACCAGCGACAGCAGCCTGCTCGACCGCTCGCCACGCTCGCTGAAGGACGTATGGACGCGCCTGCGCACTCAGCTCACCCCGACCTCGCTGTTGTTCCGCCATGCCTTGCGCCTGCCGCTGGCGCTGTCGATCGGCTATGGCATGGTGCACCTGATTCACCCGACCCAGGGCTACTGGATCATCCTCACCACGCTGTTCGTGTGCCAGCCCAACTACGGGGCCACCCGGCGCAAGCTGGTGCAGCGAATCTTCGGCACTGCCGTTGGCCTGACAGTAGGCTGGGCCTTGTTCGACCTGTTCCCTAACCCGGTCATCCAGTCGTTGTTCGCCGTGGTTGCCGGGGTGGTGTTCTTCGTCAACCGCACCACCCGCTACACCCTGGCCACTGCCGCGATCACCCTGATGGTGCTGTTCTGCTTCAACCAGATCGGCGATGGCTACGGCCTGTTCCTGCCACGCCTGTTCGATACCCTGGTGGGCAGCCTGATTGCCATCCTCGCGGTATTCCTTTTCCTGCCTGACTGGCAGGGCCGACGGCTGAACAAGGCGCTGGCCAATACCCTGGCCTGCGCCAGCGTGTACCTGCGCCAGATCATGCAGCAGTATGCCCACGGCAAGCGCGACGACCTGGCCTACCGCCTGGCCCGGCGCAATGCCCACAACGCTGACGCGGCGCTGTCCACCACCTTGGCCAACATGCTGATGGAGCCGGGGCATTTCCGTAAGGAAGCCGACGTTGGCTTTCGCTTCCTGGTGCTGTCGCACACCTTGCTCAGTTACCTCTCGGGGTTAGGCGCGCACCGCGACACAGCGTTGCCGGCGGAGGTGCAGGAGCAGTTGATCGAAGGCGCCGGGCAAAGCCTGGCCAGCAGCCTGGACGAGATTGCCAACGGCCTGGCCGCACGGCTGCCGGTGGCGATTCACAGTGATACCGAAGAGGCGCTGGCCAATGCCCTGGAGCAGATGCCGGAAGATCTGGATGAGCATCAGCGGCTGGTGCAGACGCAGTTGGCGTTGATATGCCGCCAGCTGGGGCCATTGCGGACCCTGGCGGCACACCTGATCAAAGAAGGTGCCCCGGCCTGATAGTTTTATTGCCTGTACTGGCCGCAGCGCTCAAAAACCATACTGACGCAGCAGCCGGGCATAGCTGCCATCCGACTTCATCGCCGCAATCGCCTGCTCGAAGCGCTCGACGATCCGCCTATGCTCCGGGTGCTTCAGGCTGACCAGAATATGCAGGGTGTTTTCCCCTAGCGGCGGCTCCACCAGCATCACCCCATCACGCACTTCCTGCGGCTCACGCTGCAGGTTGTAGCGGGCCACGTACTCGTCTTCCACCGCCAGGCTCACCCGCCCCGCCGCCAACATGCGTACCGCAGAAGAAAAGTTGCGCACCACCACCTTGCGCAGCCGGGGATCCCCGTCGAATTCCGGTGAATAGGCGTAATCACGCACTACGGCAATGCTGTAGGGATAAAGGTCAGACTGCTGCTTGTAGCTAAACGTCTCGCCCTTACGTTGCAGCAGGCGAATTCGATTATTGAGGTAGGCGTTGGAGAACTGCCCGATACTGGCGCGCGAATCGTTGTACCAGGCATTGATCAGCACGTCGTAGCGCCCTTCACCTACCCCCAGCAACGCACGCGCCCACGGCACCTCTTCATAGCCGCTGGCGTAGCCGGCGCGGGCCAGTGCCGTGGTAACGATGCTGGTCGCAAGGCCGCCGCCCGGCATCCTGGCATCGGTGAACGGTGGCCAGTTGTCAGCCACCAGCCGTAGCTTGTCGCGACCCAGGGCGGGTGTTGCCAGCATCGTTGCCAGTAAACCCAGAACACAAAGCAGTGGCCGCATGCTCACGTCCTTTCGCATATGGAGGGCAACACTGGCAGTGAGATTACACAAAGCTGTTACCGAGGGCAGCGGCCAATAGTGTCATTTAGCCTCTATTTTGGCCGAAGCACATGCAGCATGCGATGATCGAGCCCCATCCAAGGAGTTTGTGCCAATGTCAATCGACTGGCTGTGCAAGCACCACACCGCCCTCGGCAAAGCGCAGCTCTACGCCATTTTGCAATTACGCACTGAGGTATTCGTGGTGGAGCAGCGCCACGCCTACCAGGAAGTCGATGGTCAGGACCTGACTGGCGATACCTTCCACCTCATGGCCTGGCACAAAGACAAGCTGGTGGCCTACCTGCGCCTGCTGGATCCGCAGTCACAAGGTGGGGATGTGGTGATGGGGCGATTGGTGACATCACCGCAAGCACGAGGTTTGAAGCTCGAAGAAAGCTTGCTGCTCAAGGGGCTGGAGGCGGCGGAGCATTGTTGGCCGGGGGTGCCGGTTTATTTGTCGGCTCAGGCGCATTTGCAGGCGTTTTATGCCCGCCATGGGCTTGCAGTGGTGGGCGGGGAGTCTCTGGTGGACGGCATCGCGTCTATCGGAATGCGCAAGGGTTGAGTCAACCCCGTCCCCATACGGACCATGCCAGCCTTTCAAGTCAGGGGTAGCCCAGTACGTCGCGGATCTGCCGCAAGTGACGGATGATCCACTGCTTGTCGATCGCCCCCCAGTCATGAATGCGGTAATGCCCGGCGTGGTTACGTGCGCCTTCCTGCTGTTCGAACTCACAGATGATGTCCAGGTCGGCCAGCGCGGCGATAGTGTCCTGGGCTGTGCGACGGGGCATGCCGGTGGCCTCCATCAGGGCAGGCACGCTGGTAGCCGTCTGGCTGTCGATCAGCCAGGCCACGTACAAGCGGCGGTAGAAGCTGCTCTTGGTCTTGCTTACTTCCATGCTGCATGTTCCTTAGAGGTTGCCCGGCAGCTCCCGGTAGGTCAGGTAGACGCGCAGGTCGAATTCCAGTTGGTGATAGTCCGGCTCCATGTGCTGGCAGAGCTGGTAGAACGCCTTGTTGTGATCTCGCTCGCGCAGGTGCGCCAACTCGTGCACAACAATCATGCGCAAGAACTGTGGCGCGGCCTCCTTGAACAGCGAGGCAATGCGGATTTCCTTCTTCGCCTTGAGCTTGCCGCCCTGCACCCGCGACACCGCCGTGTTCAAGCCCAGGGCCCGATGCGTCAGGTCGAGACGGCTGTCGAACAGCACCTTGTCCAGGTTTGGCGCACTTCGCAGGTACTGTTGGCGCAGATCCTGGGCATAGCCATACAGCGCCTTGTCGTTTTGCACGTCATGGCGATCAGGGTAACGGCGCTGCAGGTATTCACCCAGGCGGTCGCTGTCGATCATCTGCCGCACCTGCTCCTGCAGGTGCGGGGGGTAGGCTTGCAAGTAACGTAATACGGTCATGGCGCTGTATTCGGCGTAACGAATGCCGATTCTAGCCAATCACGGCCCTGGCCAGGAGAAAATCGCCGGGAAGCCGCTAGCGTCAGCCGCTGTCATCGGATAAGCCACCAGGAAGCCCTGAACGTATTCGCAACCATTGGCCTTGAGCCAGGCTGCCTGCGCCGGGGTTTCCACGCCCTCGGCGATCACCGTGATACGGTAATCGGCACACAGACCGATCACGCTGCGAACCAACGCAGCATCTACCGCCGAATCGGGCAGGCGTGCCACCAGATGGCGGTCGATTTTGAGGGTATCGATAGGCAGGTCGCGCAGCATGCGCAACGAACAGTCACCCGCACCGAAGTCATCCAGGGCCACCCTTACGCCCAGCTCACGCAAGCGGTGTATCTGTTTGACGGCCGCATCGATGTTATACATCAGCGAGGTTTCCGCCACTTCCACTTCCAACTGCGTCGGGACAAGCTGGTAAAGCTGGATGACCCGTTTCAGTTCTTCGACCAGGCCAGGCATGACGAACTGCGCACGGCTCAAGCTGATGCCGAGCACAAGGTCCGGCGGAAAACGGTCGTACCAGGCCTGCCGCTGCGCGGCCCCCTGGCGGTAGATCCAGCTGGCCAGGCGGTTGATCAGCCGCGCTTCTTCCAGCAACGGGATGAACAGCCCCGGCGGTACATCGCCAACGCTGGGGTGCTGCCAGCGCAGCAAGGCCTCGAAACCACGCAAGCGACCATCGTGGAAAGCTACCTGTGGCTGGTACACCAAGGTAAAGTCCTGCTGCTCGATGGCCGTGCGCACGCTGTCCTCAAGCATCAACCGCGAGCGCGCCCGCCCGTTGAGCTCCTGGTCGTAGAAGCGGTATTGCTGCCGCCCAGCCTGCTTGGCTGCGTACATCGCTGTATCGGCCGAACGCAGCAGGCCTTCGACATTGGCGCCGCAGTCCGGGTAGGTGGCAATGCCGATGCTGACCCCAAGGCATACATCGAGCCCATCTACCTCATGGCTGATGGAAACACGCTCGAGCAACCGTTCGGCATAACGCCCGGCCTGCTCCGCGTAAGGCAAGCTGTCGAACAGTGCGGTGAACTCGTCGCCGCCCATGCGCGCCAGCAAGGCCTCACTACCCAGGCAGTCCTTGAGCTGTTCGGCCACCCAGCGTAACACCCGGTCGCCGGCGTCGTGGCCAAGCGAGTCGTTGATGCGCTTGAAGCCATCCAGGTCCATGTACATCAGCGCCTGCGCCTTGCCCGAGCGCTCGTTGCGCAACAGAGCACCTTCAGCAGCCTGGTAGAAACCACGGCGGTTGAGCAAACCGGTGAGTGGGTCAGTAATGGCCTGATATTCCAGCTGCTGGTGCAAGTCATGCACCACCGACATGTCCAGCACGGTCACCACCATGGCCTGCTGGTCGGCCGGCAACGGCGCACACGACAGCGCCACCGGCACAGGTTCACCCCCATGGATACGCAGTTGGGCATCGTGTACGCGGAAGATACGTCGCCCCTGGTAGGCCTTGTAGAAGTCCGAATCGCGCCACAGGCTGACACTGCCCAACTGCACAACGTCGAGCAACTGGGTGCCCTGCAGTTGTTGCACCGGTGCAGCCAGCAAACGGGAAATGGCCGGATTGGCAAAACTGATGATGCCATGGGCATCAACCACCAGAATGCCTTCGGCGGCATTTTCCAGGATGGATGCATTGAATGCCCTGGCCGCCTCCAGCTCGCGACTCAGTTGCTGCAGCATGCGCCGGTTGCGCTGCTGCTCGAGCAGAGCCTGGACCTTGGGCTTGAGGATTTGCGGGTCGAACGGTTTGAACATGTAGTCCACGGCGCCGCTGGCGTAGCCTTTGAGCACGGCCGCTTCGGACTGTTCGTTGGCAGTGAGGAAAATGATCGGGGTCAGTCGGGTACGCTGATTGCCGCGCATCAGCCGAGCGACTTCAAAGCCGTCCATTTCCGGCATCTGTACATCCATCAACACCAGGTCGACTTCGTACTCAAGCAACGCGCTCAAGGCTTCAATCCCTGAGCTTGCCGTCAATACTTGCCAATCCTGCCGGGCCAGCAAGGCCCGCATGCTGATGAGGTTCTCGGGGTAGTCGTCTACCACCAGAAGAACTGAGCTGCCATCCAGTGGCTGCTGTTGAGGGTAAGCGCCATCCATGCTGCTTCTCTGTTATGTGACCGACTTCAAAATACGGTTGGATCCATTAGTACTCTAGACCTGAGGCTGCAACACGCAATGCAATCAGAACGCTATCAATGGTCAAACTGTACGGTAGCCGACTAACGGTCGGTCTGCCGGAATTAAGTACAGGTTTCCATCGCCCAAAAAAAACCCGCATCGCTGCGGGTTTTTCAGGGTTACCAGTAGATCAGTTGACCTTGGCGGCCAGCTCACCTTTCAGATAGCGCTGGAACATACCTTCCAGAGAAATCGGCTTGATCTTCGAGGCATTGCCAGCGGTGCCGAAGGCTTCGTAACGGGCGATGCACACGTCACGCATGGCCTTGATGGTTTCACCGAAGAACTTACGCGGGTCGAACTCGCTCGGGTTCTGCGCCATCAGGCGGCGCATGGCACCGGTAGACGCCAGACGCAGGTCGGTATCGATGTTGACCTTGCGCACGCCGTGCTTGATGCCTTCAACGATTTCTTCGACCGGTACACCGTAGGTTTCTTTGATGTCACCGCCGTACTGGTTGATGATCGCCAGCCACTCTTGTGGTACCGAGGACGAACCGTGCATCACCAGGTGGGTGTTGGGAATGCGCTTGTGGATTTCCTTGATGCGATCGATGGCCAGCACGTCACCGGTGGGTGGCTTGGTGAACTTGTAGGCACCGTGGCTGGTACCGATGGCGATCGCCAGGGCGTCGACCTGGGTCTTCTTGACGAAGTCGGCGGCTTCTTCCGGGTCGGTCAGCATCTGGCTGTGATCCAGCACGCCTTCGGCGCCGATCCCGTCCTCTTCACCGGCCATGCCGGTTTCAAGCGAACCCAGGCAGCCCAGTTCGCCTTCAACCGAAACGCCGCAGGCGTGAGCCATGGCAACGGTTTGCTGGGTAACGCGGACGTTGTATTCATAGTCGGTCGGGGTCTTGCCGTCTTCACCCAGCGAGCCGTCCATCATCACCGAGCTGAAGCCCAGCTGGATCGAGCGCTGGCAGACGTCAGGGCTGGTACCGTGGTCCTGGTGCATGCACACCGGAATGTGCGGGAACTCTTCGATGGCAGCCAGGATCAGGTGGCGCAGAAACGGGGCGCCGGCGTATTTGCGGGCACCGGCCGAAGCCTGGACGATCACCGGAGAGTCGGTCTTGTCGGCCGCTTCCATGATGGCGCGCATCTGCTCGAGGTTGTTGACGTTGAAAGCTGGAACGCCGTAGCCGAACTCGGCGGCGTGGTCCAGCATCTGGCGCATGCTAATGAGTGCCATTGTGTATCTCTCTCCCGACAAGCGTCGTTTGTTTCGTGCAAGCCTGCCGCAGGGGCGGTTGCTGTTCAAGTAGTGTGGGCCACCCTCGCGGCCCGGCCAGTCACGGTGCCTTGCAGCCCCGCCCAATCAGATCGTTGGTTGCCACCCAGTACACCAGGCCTTCTTCGCCCTTGGTGTGGAAGGCCAGCATGCCATCGCTGTACAGCGCACCCGAGGCACCCGGTTCAGCCTTGAGCCGGTAGACCTGGTCGCCGCCGCCAAGGCGCACGTCAACTTGGTCGCGTTGCGCATCGGCAAAGCGCCAAAGCACCTCAGCCTGGGTGTCGCAGACCCAACGGGTCCAGTTGTCTGCCGGGGCGGGTTGCGCCGGCTGCAGCAGTGAGCATCCTGCCAATGTCGCCACGGCCGTCACGGCCAAAAGCGCTTTCATTCAGTTTCCTCGATTTGGGGCTGCTGTGCAGCCCTTCACGGGCTCGCCCGCGAAGGGCTGCACAGCGGTCCCTTTTTCAAGACCACAAATAAACCTTCAGGTTGCCTATTACCCGATCAAGGGCAACCTGGCGCCTTGCGCTGATGGTCTTCGTCGTACTTTTCCAGGCCTTCCGGGCCCACACGCTTGCTGATGACCGGCACAGTCTCGGCCTGCCATTCGGACTGGTAGCAACCGCCCTTGTGCGATCGCGCCGAGTCGGCATCCGAGTCCGGGCTGCCCGCGCAAGCGCTCAGCAGGCCGGCCAGCAGCATCACAGGCAATTGCTTGACCACCAGGCCACTCCCTTTGCCAAGCGCCGACGTCATCAGGCTTTGGCCCGCTCTTCCAGGATTGCCACAGCTGGCAGGACCTTGCCCTCGACGAACTCGAGGAAGGCGCCACCACCGGTAGAAATGTAGGAGATTTCCTTGCTGACGCCATATTTGTCGATGGCTGCCAGGGTGTCACCGCCACCGGCGATAGAGAACGCGGCGCTGTCGGCGATGGCCTTGGCCAGTACCTTGGTACCGTTACCGAACTGATCGAATTCGAACACGCCAACCGGGCCGTTCCACAGAATGGTTTTCGACGACTTCAGCAGCTCGGCGAAGTTGGCCGCGGTTTGCGGGCCGATGTCCAGGATCATGTCGTCGGCAGCTACGTCGGCAATGGCTTTTACGGTAGCTTCTGCGCTCTCGGCGAACTCTTTGGCAACCACCACGTCGACTGGCAGCGGCACGCTGACCTTGGCGGCGATGGCCTTGGCGGTGTCGACCAGGTCAGGCTCGTACAGCGACTTGCCCACCGGGTGGCCGGCAGCGGCCAGGAAGGTGTTGGCAATACCGCCACCGACGATCAACTGGTCGCAAACACTGCTCAGGCTGTTCAGCACGTCCAGCTTGGTGGAAACCTTGGAGCCGGCAACGATGGCCGCCATTGGCTTGGCCGGGGCCCTCAGGGCCTTGCCCAGGGCATCCAGCTCGGCTGCCAGCAGCGGGCCGGCAGCGGCAACCTTGGCGAACTTGGCGACGCCATGGGTCGAGCCTTCGGCGCGGTGCGCAGTGCCGAAAGCGTCCATGACGAATACGTCGCAAAGGGCTGCGTACTTCTGCGCCAGCTCGTCGGCGTTCTTCTTCTCGCCCTTGTTGAAGCGCACATTCTCGAACAGCACCAGTTCACCGGCCTGTACCGCGACACCGTCCAGGTAGTCGGCAACCAGCGGTACGTCACGGCCCAGGGCCTTGCTCAGGTAATCGGCGACCGGCTTGAGGCTGTTCTCGGCAGAGAATTCGCCTTCGGTCGGGCGGCCCAGGTGCGAGCAGACCATTACCGCTGCGCCCTTCTCCAGGGCCAGCTTGATGGTCGGCAGCGCTGCCAGGATACGTGCGTCGCTGGCTACCACACCGTCCTTTACAGGCACGTTGAGGTCTTCGCGGATCAGTACACGCTTACCTTGCAGGTCGAGGTCGGTCATCTTCAACACGGTCATGAATGCAGTCCTTCAGGGCTGTTTATTGCGGGTTGGGTGAACGACGTGCAGAAAGTGTTCGGCAACGTCGAGCATACGGTTGGCAAAACCCCATTCGTTGTCGAACCAGGCCAGCAGGTTTACCAAGCGGGGGCCGGAAACACGAGTCTGGCTGGCATCGACGATCGCCGAATGCGGGTCATGGTTGAAATCACAGCTGGCGTGCGGCAGCTCGGTGTAGGCCAGCAAGCCTTTAAGCGGGCCATCCAGCGCGGCCTCGCGCAGCACTCGGTTGACTTCGGCCGCACTGGTGTCGCGGGCGGTCTGCAGGGTGATGTCCAGGCACGAGACGTTGACGGTCGGTACACGTACCGCTTTGGCCTGGATTCGCCCGGCAAGTTCCGGAAGCAGGCGCTCGATGCCACGCGCCAGGCCAGTGGACACGGGGATCACCGACTGGAAGGCCGAACGCGTGCGGCGCAGGTCTTCGTGGTGGTAGGCATCGATCACCGGCTGGTCGTTCATCGCCGAGTGGATGGTGGTGATCTGTACATATTCGATGCCAAACGCCTGGTCCAGCACACGCAGCAGCGGCACGCCGCAGTTGGTGGTGCACGAAGCGTTGGAAACCAGGCGCTCGCTGCCGGTAAGGCAGGCCTGGTTGATGCCGTAGACCACCGTGGCGTCAACATCGGCCTCGCTGGCCATGGGCTGCGAGAACAGCACCCTTGGCGCACCGGCGTCGAGGAAACGCTGGCCATCGGCACGGGTGTTATAGGCGCCGGAACACTCCAGCACCAGGTCGATGCCCAGCGCAGCCCAGTCGATGCCTTCGGGGGTGGCACTGCGCATTACCTTCACGCAGTCGCCATTAATGTGCAGACAGTCGCCGTCGACCTTGACCTCGCCGGGGAAACGCCCGTGGGTGGAGTCGAAGCGTGTCAGGTATTCCAGGCTGGCCTGATCGGCCAGATCGTTCAGCGCGACGATCTCGAAGCCGGCCTTTGCCCCCCGCTCGAACAGCGCGCGCAGGACACAGCGGCCGATACGACCATAACCGTTGAGTGCAACTTTGTAGGGACGCAGGTGGGGCATTCGGGGCTCACGAGACAGTTCAATTGTCGTCAGCCTGCGGAATTTGCGATGTGGCATTTGCGGGCAAGCCCGCTCCCACAGGGTCTCATGCAACCTCTGTGGGAGCGGGCTTGCCCGCGAATGAAGGCGACACCGCCCGCAGATCTTTAAATCAGTCTTCCAACAGCTCTTCGGCAGTACCGAGGATGTTCTCCAGGGTGAAGCCAAACTCTTCGAACAGTGCCGAAGCCGGCGCCGACTCACCGTAAGTGGTCATGCCGATGATACGACCTTCCAGGCCAACGTACTTGTACCAGAAGTCGGCGTGGGCAGCTTCGATGGCGATGCGCGCACCGACTTCCAGCGGCAGTACGGACTGCTTGTAGGCAGCGTCCTGGGCATCGAACACGCTGGTGCACGGCATGGAAACCACGCGCACCTTGCGGCCTTGCTCGGTCAGCTTGTCGAAGGCCTGAACAGCCAGGCCCACTTCGGAACCGGTGGCGATCAGGATCAGTTCGGGCTCGCCGGCGCAGTCCTTGAGCACATAGCCACCGCGGCTGATGTCGGCGATCTGCTGGGCATCGCGGTCCTGGTGCTGCAGGTTCTGACGCGAGAAGATCAGTGCCGAAGGGCCGTCCTTGCGCTCCAGGGCGTTTTTCCAGGACACGGCGGATTCCACCGCGTCGGCCGGGCGCCAGGTGTCCAGGTTCGGGGTGCTGCGCAGGCTGGTCAGTTGCTCGATCGGCTGGTGCGTCGGGCCGTCTTCGCCCAGACCGATGGAGTCGTGGGTGTACACGTGGATCACGCGCTGCTTCATCAGGGCCGACATGCGCACCGCGTTGCGGGCGTATTCCATGAACATCAGGAAGGTCGCGCCGTAAGGCACCAGGCCACCGTGCAGGGCAACGCCGTTCATGATGGCGGTCATGCCGAACTCGCGCACGCCGTAGAACACGTAGTTGCCGCTGGCGTCATTGGCTTCGACGCCCTTGCAACCTTTCCACAGGGTCAGGTTGGAGCCGGCCAGGTCCGCCGAACCACCGAGGAACTCCGGCAGCAGCGGGCCAAAGGCGTTCAGGGCGTTCTGGCTGGCCTTGCGGCTGGCGATGGTTTCGCCTTTGGCAGCCACTTCGTTGATGTAGGCCTGGGCCTTTTCGCTGAAGTCGGCCGGCAGCTCGCCGCTGTCACGGCGCTTGAACTCGGCAGCCAGCTCCGGGTAGGCCTTGGCGTAGGCGTCAAAACGCTGGTTCCACTCGGCTTCGGCCTTGGCGCCAGCGGCCTTGGCATCCCACTCGGCATAAATGTCGGCAGGGATTTCGAACGGGCCGTGGTTCCAGTTCAGTTCTTTACGGGCCAGGGCGATTTCGTCGTTGCCCAGCGGTGCACCGTGGCAATCTTCCTTGCCCTGCTTGTTCGGCGAGCCAAAACCAATGATGGTCTTGCAGCAGATCAGGGTCGGGCGATCGCTCTTGCGGGCGGTCTCGATGGCCATCTTGATTTCTTCGGCATCGTGGCCGTCGACGTTGCGGATCACCTGCCAGTTGTAGGCTTCGAAGCGCGCCGGGGTGTTGTCGGTGAACCAGCCGTGCACTTCGCCGTCGATGGAGATGCCATTGTCATCGTAGAAGGCGATCAGCTTGTTCAGGCCCAGGGTGCCTGCCAGCGAGGCGACTTCATGGGAGATGCCTTCCATCATGCAGCCGTCGCCGAGGAACACATAGGTGTTGTGGTCGACGATATTGTGGCCGTCACGGTTGAACTGGGCAGCCAGCACTTTTTCGGCCAGGGCGAAGCCCACGGCGTTGGCGATACCCTGGCCGAGCGGGCCGGTGGTGGTCTCGACGCCTGGGGTGTAGCCGTATTCCGGGTGGCCCGGGGTGCGGCTGTGCAGCTGGCGGAAACCTTTGATGTCATCGATGGTGACGTCGTAGCCGGTCAGGTGCAGCAGCGAGTAGATCAGCATCGAACCGTGGCCGTTGGACAGTACGAAGCGGTCACGGTCGGCGAAGCTCGGGTTGCTCGGGTTGTGCTTCAGGTAGTCGCGCCAAAGCACTTCGGCGATATCCGCCATGCCCATGGGGGCACCTGGGTGGCCGCTGTTGGCCTTTTGCACGGCATCCATGCTGAGGGCACGAATGGCGTTGGCACGTTCACGACGGCTGGGCATCGCTGATCTCCTAGGGGGCTTGAATAGGTGGTGTCACGAAAAAGGCGGCCATTTTCGCCCACTGGGGGCGCTTGGGGCAAACATTTAAGCGCCAAGCGCCAGCTTTAAGCCGCAACTGAAGAAGCAGAGCGCGACTCGGGGCGCCCCAAAGCGTGTAACTTGAGGCTTTCGGCTTGCAGCTCATCGCCAATATCAAAACTTTTTGATATTGACCTTGCTAGGGCATCGATGCCTGTCTAGACTGCCGCCCCATGAATCTCCGTGCGCAATCGATCCCCGAGCAACGCGAAACATTGGCCGCCCTGTGCAAAGCCAGTGGCGATGCGTTGCGCCTGAACGTATTGCGCGCCCTGGCCAACGACTCGTTCGGCGTGCTGGAGCTGGCGCAAATCTTCGACATCGGCCAGTCGGGCATGAGCCACCACCTTAAGGTGCTGGCGCAGGCCGACCTCGTGGCAACCCGCCGCGAAGGTAACGCCATCTTCTACCGCCGTGCCCTGCCCGATGGCCTGCGCCTGGGGGGTCGGCTTCACGCGGCGCTGCTCGAAGAAGTCGACGACCTGGCCCTGCCGTCCGATGTGCAGGCGCGTATAGCCCATGTACAGCAGCGCCGAGCGGCCACCAGTCAGGACTTCTTCCTGCGCGTGGAAGAGAAGTTCCGTGCCCAGCAAGACCTGATCGCCGGCCTTCCGCAGTACCGCGACAGCCTGCTGGCGCTACTCGACAAACTGCATTTCGACCCGGCCGCCAGCGCGCTGGAAGTCGGGCCCGGCGACGGTGGCTTCCTGCCCGACCTGGCCCGGCGCTTCGCCCAGGTCACCGCCCTGGACAACAGCCCTACCATGCTCGAGCTTGCGCGCCAGGTGTGCCAGCGCGAAGGGCTCGACAACGTGAACCTGCAGTTGGCCGATGCACTGGGTGCAACGGATGTGGCCGCCGACTGCGTTGTGCTGAACATGGTGCTGCACCATTTCAGCGACCCGGCCCTGGCCTTGCGCCAGCTGGCCAAACGGGTGAAGGCAGGCGGCAGCCTGCTGGTCACCGAACTGTGCAGCCATGACCAGGGGTGGGCACGCGAAGCCTGCGGCGACCTCTGGCTGGGCTTCGAACAGGACGACCTGGCGCGCTGGGCCAACGCTGCCGGGCTGGCCCATGCGGACAGCCTGTACGTGGGCTTGCGTAACGGTTTCCAGATCCAGGTCCGCCATTTCCAGCGGACGGCTGGCGACATACACCATCGGTAAATTTCAGGAACCTTCGAGATGAGCGAATACTCCCTTTTCACCTCCGAGTCCGTGTCCGAAGGGCATCCGGACAAGATCGCCGACCAGATTTCGGACGCTGTCCTTGATGCCATCATCGCCCAGGACAAATACGCCCGCGTAGCCTGCGAAACCCTGGTCAAGACCGGTGTTGCCATCATCGCCGGCGAAGTCACCACTTCGGCCTGGGTCGACCTGGAAGACCTGGTGCGCAAAGTCATCATCGACATCGGCTACAACAGTTCCGACGTCGGCTTCGACGGCGCCACCTGCGCCGTGATGAACATCATCGGCAAACAGTCGGTAGACATCGCCCAGGGCGTGGACCGCTCCAAGCCGGAAGACCAGGGCGCCGGTGACCAGGGCCTGATGTTCGGCTATGCCAGCAACGAAACCGAAGTCCTGATGCCTGCACCGATCTGCTTCTCGCACCGTCTGGTAGAACGCCAGGCCGAGGCGCGCAAGTCCGGCCTGCTGCCGTGGCTGCGCCCGGATGCCAAGTCGCAGGTCACCTGCCGCTACGAGAACGGCAAAGTGGTCGGTATCGACGCCGTGGTGCTGTCGACCCAGCACAACCCGGAGGTTTCGCAGAAAGACCTGCAGGAAGCCGTGATGGAGCTGATCGTCAAGCACACCCTGCCGGCCGAACTGCTGCACAAAGGCACCCAGTACCACATCAACCCGACCGGCAACTTCATCATCGGTGGCCCGGTGGGTGACTGCGGCCTGACGGGCCGCAAGATCATCGTCGACTCCTACGGCGGCATGGCCCGCCACGGTGGTGGCGCGTTCTCCGGCAAGGACCCGTCCAAGGTTGACCGTTCCGCCGCCTACGCCGGCCGCTACGTAGCCAAGAACATCGTCGCCGCCGGCCTGGCCGAGCGTTGCGAGATCCAGGTGTCGTACGCCATTGGCGTGGCCCAGCCGACCTCCATCTCGATCAACACCTTCGGTACCGGCAAGGTCTCCGACGACAAGATCATCCAGCTGGTGCGCGAGTGCTTCGACCTGCGTCCGTACGCCATCACCACCATGCTCGACCTGCTGCACCCGATGTATCAGGAAACCGCTGCCTACGGCCACTTCGGCCGCACACCGCAGCAGAAGACTGTCGGCGACGACACCTTCACCACCTTCACCTGGGAGCGCACCGACCGCGCCCAGTCGCTGCGTGACGCTGCCGGCCTGTAAATTTTCCTGCAGCGCTGGACGAAAGCCCCTGCCGAGTGATCGGCAGGGGCTTTTTTGTGCCTGTCACAGCATTTTCATCGCCTGTGAGATCGGCCGCCGCCCAAGCGGCGCTGGTTTCTTGCCCCAGCCCGGGATTGAAGACGAACATCTGCGAAATATCACCTGACAACTGCACACACCAACCGCCCCGCTACCCGCCTACGCTAAGCGCTTCCACGCCATGCAAGGATGCCAGGCCATGCCGTACCTGCTGTTGTTCGCCCTGTTATTTGCGCTGAACGCCCCATTGGCCAGGGCTGCCTCATGCCCACACTGGAACTCGCAACAGGCCAAGGCCGAAGTTGCGCAACTGCGCGCCACGCTTGCCCGATGGGACGAGCACTACCATCGCCAGGGCATAGCCCTGGTGGCCGACGAACTGTACGACCAGAGCCGCGAGCGCCTGAACCACCTGCAGCAGTGCTTCGCGGTTGGCACCAGCCCCTCCCCCCTGGCCAGTGCTCGCGGCCCGGTTCCCCACCCCGTGCCGCATACCGGCGTCGACAAGCTGGCAGACCGCCAGGCCGTGGCGCGATGGATGGCCGGCAAGACCGGCGTGTGGGTACAGCCCAAGGTCGACGGTGTTGCAGTTTCCCTCACTTACCAGCAGGGCCGATTGGTACAACTGACCAGCCGGGGGGACGGTGTACACGGCCATGACTGGAGCCGACACATCCCACAACTCGGCGCTGTCACTCGGCAGTTGCCTGAGGCGGTCGACCTGCACTTGCAAGGTGAGCTGTATCTGCGCCTGGGCGACCATGTGCAAGCCAAGGCAGGCAGCGCCAACGCCCGGGGTACCGTGGCAGGGCTGCTTGCACGCAAGCAACTGACTGGCGCACAAGGCAACGCTATCGGCCTGTTCGTGTGGGGCTGGCCGCACGGCCCCGAGCAACAGGCCGATCGCCTCGCCCAGCTGGCACGGCTGGGGTTTCCGGACAGCCAGCTTTACAGCATCGCCATCGATACGCTGGAGGATGCGGCACACTGGCGCGAGCACTGGTATCGCTCTGCTCTGCCCTTCGCCACCGACGGTGTGATTCTGCGCCAGGGCAGCCGGCCGCCTGCCGAGCGCTGGCAGGCCAAGGCACCTTACTGGATCGCGGCCTGGAAGTACCCTTATGCACAAGCCTTGGCTGAAGTACGCGACGTGCGCTTTCGGGTCGGCCGCACTGGCAGGGTCACGCCCGTTCTGCAAGTGCAACCCGTTACCCTCGATGACCGGCGCATTACCCAAGTCAGCCTTGGGTCGCTGGCGCGCTGGCAAAGCCTGGATATTCGCCCCGGCGATCAGGTGGCCATCAGCCTCGCCGGGCTGACAATTCCGCGGCTCGATCACGTCGTGCACCGCGCTGTAGAGCGCCAACCAATAACCGCGCCAGCACCCGACCAGCATCATGCCCACAGCTGCTGGCAGGCCAGCGAGGGCTGTGATGAGCAGTTCATTGCCCGACTCACCTGGCTTGGCGGTAAACAGGGCCTGGCCTTGCCGCGCACCGGGCCCGGCACATGGCGTCGGCTGGTCGAAGCTGGCTTGGTAACGTCCATGACCGACTGGCTGCATCTCGATGCCGAACGCCTGCAGCAGGCACCCGGAATCAGCAGGCTCACTGCAACACAGCTGCTGGGCAGTTTCGACGAAGCCCGCTCACGCCCGTTCGATCAGTGGCTGCGCGCCCTTGGCATGCCCATTGGCAAGCATTTGCCACTGACTGGCGGCTGGCAAGAGCTGGCTTCACGCAGTGCCGGGCAATGGCAAACTGTGCCCGGCATCGGCGCAAAACGCTCGCGCCAACTTGTGGATTTCTTCGCGGCCGCTGAGGTGCAAGCCATTGCCGCACAGCTGGCAGAAACCGGCATAGAAGGGTTCCCGACCCCACCCCAGCACATTGAGCAATGATTTTTTACCAAATAATGCGTAGGAAAAACCCGAGACTCAGGCAGAAAACCCCACCAAGGGTTTCTAAATGGGTAAAACCAAGGCAGGATTTCCACCAACTTTTGCTGCCCCGCCCCGTTCAAGAGGCTTTTCATGAAACGTATTTCGACTCTTTTCCTGCTCGCAACACTGGGTCTGGCTGCGGGCAGCGTGCAAGCTGCCCAGCCGGACCCGGGCCTGACCGGTTGCGCCGCCAAGCGTAGCGCCATCGAAAACCAGCTGAAAATTGCCCGTGACCACGGCAACAGCGATCAGGTTGCAGGGCTGGAAGAAGCCCTGCGCGGTGTGGACAACTGCACCGACGCCAGCCTGCGCAAAGAGCGTGAGCAGAAGGTGCTCGATGCGCGTCACGAAGTGGCGCAGCGGGAAAAGGACTTGAAGAAGGCCGAGAAGAAAGGCGACGCCGAGAAGATCAACAAGCGCAAGGACAAGCTGGCTGAGTCGCGTAAAGAGCTGCAGGAAGCAGTCGACGATCTCGACCGTTAAACAGGCGCGGTCATTGTAGTGCAGGCTTGCCCGCGAAGAGTGCGACGCGGTGCATGGCACCGGCTTCGCCAGTGTTCGCGTGCAAGCCCGCTCCTACAAGGGCCAATGTGGCCTGCACAGCCTTCAATGATTACGAAATTCGCTATGACAGGCCTTGCACGCAGCCTCGACCTTGCCCATCGGTGCTTTCAGTTGCGCAGCATCCAGTGGTTGGTTGCGGGTAACATCAACCAGTTCGCCGGTGACACCTTCAAGCTGCCGGGCCAGGTCATGAAACCGCGCCTGGCGCTCCCACACGTCGGCGCGGGCGGCACTGTCACCACCATCGCGCACCTGTGGAAAGTGCTGCCACGGCTGATGCGACAGGCTGTCCAGCTTCAGCGCACCGTCGGCAAACTTCACTCCGTCAAACGGCAACCGACCACGCAGCATGCCGCCCAGGTCTTCGCTGGTCTTGAGCATGTCCTTGAAGATCACCTTGCGCTTGCCCAGCGGCGAGTTCGGGTCAACCCGGTCACAACCAGTCAAAGCCCCTCCCAGGGCAAGTGCTGCCAGCAGAACAACGGTCAATCGCTTCAACATCACGCTCACTTCGGCCTACGCAAATGGGCGGCCAGTATCGCTGCCCCTGGGCCAAACACCAATAGCCACATAAAAGACAGGGGCGAACCTTCATGTTCGCTCATGACAGGAATGCACACATGAAATCTGCCCTGCGCCACCTGGCCTGGACACTGCCGGTACTAGCCTTGCTGGCCGGCTGCAACGGCGGCGAGAGCGCCAAGCCCGAGCCCCACGCTGTCGCCACCTATGCCCCGGCCACTTGGAAAGACTTGCCGGCCGTCAGCGATGAGGACCTGCTGGCCGGCTTTTATGCCTGGCGCAACGGCTGCGAAAAGCTCAAGCGCGACCCGGTGTGGGCCGCCACCTGCGAAGCGGCCGGCAGCGCCACAGCCAGCGCCGCCCAAGTGCGTACCTTCCTTGAGCAGAACCTGCAGGTGTACGGCCTGCGCTCTGCAGAGAACAATGCCAACGGCCTGATTACCGGCTACTACGAGCCGGTCTACCCGGGCAGCCTGAGCCCCTCGGCAACCAACCATGTGGCGGTTTACGGCATCCCTGATGACATGATCGTGGTCGACCTGGCCAGCGTGTACCCCGAACTCAAGGGCAAACGCCTGCGCGGCCGTCTGGAGGGTCGGGTGCTCAAGCCATACGACACGGCCGAAGTCATCAACCGTAACGGCGTCAAGGCACCGGTGCTGGCCTGGCTGACCGACCCGATGGACCTGCAATTCCTGCAGATCCAGGGTTCTGGCCGGGTGCAACTGGAAGATGGCCGTCAACTGCGCCTGGGCTATGCCGACCAGAACGGCCACCCTTACCGGCCGATCGGCCGCTGGCTGGTGGAACAGGGCCAGCTGAAAAAAGAAGACGTGAGCATGGGCGCCATTCATGCCTGGGCCCAGGCCAACCCGCAGCGCGTACCAGAGCTGCTGGCCAGCAACCCCAGCTACGTATTCTTCAGCACCCGCCCGGACAGCAACGAAGGCCCGCGCGGCTCGCTGAACGTGCCGCTTACCGCCGGCTACAGCGTGGCCATCGACCGCAAGGTAATTCCGCTGGGCAGCCTGTTGTGGCTTTCCACTACGCGCCCGGACGGCTCGCCAGTGGTGCGCCCGGTGGGTGCGCAGGACACTGGTGGGGCGATTGCGGGTGAAGTGCGTGCCGACCTGTTCTGGGGCACCGGGCCGGAAGCCGGCGAGCTGGCGGGGAACATGAAGCAGCAGGGGCAGATCTGGATGCTCTGGCCTAAAGGCCAGCCGCTACCTGAGGTACCTAAGGTACCTTGATCGGCGGTGGATTCTTCGCGGGCTTGCCCGCTCCCACAGGTACACCACAGCCCTTGAATACTGTGGTGTACCTGTGGGAGCGGGCAAGCCCGCGAAGAAGGCCACTCGGTTTCAGATGGAAACCACGAAGAACGACACGATCAACGCCAAGCCGGCAAACCACATCAGCGATCGCAGGGCAGCCCAGTCGGCCAGGTAGCAGATGATGTAAAGCAAGCGGCTGGTGATATACATCACTCCCAGTACATCCTGGGTCACCTGCTCGGCATTGCCGACGATATCCGCCACCAGCACCGCCGCAGCAAATGCCGGAAACGCTTCGTAGCCATTCTGCTGCGCAGCATGGGCACGCCGTGGCAGGCCCGACAAGGTATCGAGGAAGGCTCGCGGATCGTGATTGTCCTTGAGGCCGAAGCGGCCACTGCTCGCCTTGGCGATCAAGGCACAAAGCGGGTTCAACAGCAGCGCAATCAGGATGCACCACAGGGCAACAGTCATGGACAGGACTCCTTGTTCAGTCTTCAGGTCAAAGCTTCATTACCAGCATGCCGGCCAACACCAGCCCGCAAGCTAGGAGTCTCGGCCCGCCAAAAGGTTCTTTGAGGTAGCGCATACCCAGCAGCACCACCAGGATCACGCTCAACTCCCGCAGTGCCGCCGCCTCGGCCACTGACCCCAGGTGCATGGCCCACAGCACCAGGGCATAGCTGAACAATACGCAGAACCCTACCGCCAACCCAAGGCGCCACTGGGTTCGCCAGAACAGAACGAATGGCGCCCGCCGCGCTACGCCCGCCAACAACGGAAATTGCCAGGCGCTGAGCAGGGTCAGCCACACCAGGTAATCCCACGGCTTGCCCCACAGGCGCACGGCCTGGCCGTCGAACCAGGTGTAGCAACCAATGCACAGGCCAATCAAGGCAACTACCGGCAACATCGACCAAGGCAGCCGGTCACCGCCGCCGCCCTGCCACAACAGGCAGGCCATGCCACAGGGGATCAACAGAATACCGATGATCTGCTGCTGGCTCAGCGATTCCCCGGCAAAGGCCAGGGTCAGCCCCAGCACCACCAGCGGTGACAGCCCGCGCATCAGAGGATAGACCAGCCCCAGGTCGCCCACGCGGTAGGCCTGGATCAGCAGATAGCGGTACAACTGCTCAGCCAGTGCCGAGGCTACCAGCCAAGGCCAGATTTCAGCAGGCGGAACATCGACAAAGGGCACCGCCAGCACCGCGAAGGCCAGCGCTACCGTGTCCATGCTGGCAATTACCAGCAAGCGCTCGCCGCTGAATTTGATCAAGGTATTCCAGGTTGCATGCAGCAGGGCGGCAACCAGCACCAGAGATGTTGCCAACACGCCTTGTAATCCTTGTGAGGTTTTTTGGAGGTTGAATATATAGCGTTCCCAGGCGCCGCTGCGCGCCTCTTGTTCGGGAACGTCTCAAAGGAATTTGGTCAAACCCTGTGCCCCGAACCCCGAGCCAGGTCATCAAAGAACTGCCCGAGCCATTCGGGATAAGACTTGGAAGCCACTGTTACAGGATTCAGGATGCTTGAACTCGTTGCCGCGTTTATTTGCCTCACCACCCTTCTTACCTATGTCAATTACCGTTTCATCGGCTTGCCCCCCGCTATCGGCGTGATGGTCACGGCGCTGCTGTTTTCCTTGTTGTTGCAAGGCCTGAGCCTTATCGGCTTCCCTGGCCTGGAAGAACGCGTCGAAGGGCTGATGAACCAGATCGATTTCAACGACCTGCTCATGCACTGGATGCTGGCGTTCCTGCTGTTTGCCGGCGCCCTGCACGTCAACCTCAGCGACCTGCGCAGCTACCGCTGGCCCATTGGCCTGCTGGCCACCTTGGGCGTGCTGATCGCCACCGTGGTCATCGGCTACCTGTCGCATTGGGTGTTTGCCCTGTTCGGCTGGCAGGTGCCACTGATCTACTGCCTGCTGTTCGGTGCATTGATCTCACCGACCGACCCGATTGCCGTACTTGGTGCGCTGCGTACTGCCAATGCGCCCAAACCGCTTAAAACCACCATCGTTGGCGAGTCACTGTTCAACGACGGTACGGCAGTCGTGGTATTCACCGTGTTGCTGGGCATCATCCGGCTGGGTGAAACACCGAGCATGACCGACACGGCAATCCTGTTCGCCCACGAGGCCATTGGCGGTGTGGTGTTCGGTGGCCTGATCGGCTACGCCACCTACCGCATGATCAAGAGCGTCGAGCAGTACCAGGTGGAAGTCATGCTGACCCTGGCGCTGGTAATCGGTGGTTCGGCGATGTGCTACGAGCTGCATGTGTCGGCGCCGATCGCCATGGTGGTGGCCGGCCTGATCATCGGCAACCTGGGGCGCAACCTGGCGATGAATGACATGACCCGCCGTTACATGGACGGTTTCTGGGAGCTGATCGATGACATGCTCAATGCCCTGCTGTTCGCATTGATCGGCCTGGAGCTGTTGCTGCTGCCGTTCAACTGGATGCACCTGGCGGCCGGCGGCGTGCTGGCGCTGGCAGTGCTGCTGTCGCGCCTGCTGACGGTGGCCCCGGCGATCGTACTGCTGCGGCGCTGGCGCCCGGTGCCCAAAGGCACGGTGCGGGTGCTCACCTGGGGTGGCCTGCGCGGTGGCGTGTCGGTGGCACTTGCGCTGTCGCTACCGCTGGGCGAGGAACGGGACCTGCTGCTGTCGATCACCTACATCGTGGTGCTGTCGTCGATTCTGGTGCAGGGGTTGAGTATTGGGCGGGTGGTGCGCAAGGTCAGCGCCCAGCCTTGAGAATGCCGGGGCCGCTTTGCGGCCCATTCGCGGGTAGACCCGCTCCTACGGGATCGCGTACCCCTGTAGGAGCGGGTTCACCCGCGAAGAGGCCAGCACAGACAACCAGGAACTATTCGACTGCCGAATCCGGGAACTGGTCCTGCACATACTTGATCTCGGTGCGCCCATGGGCCGCCGGCTGGCCGTCTTCACCCAAGTTGACGAACACCATCTTGTCGACAGTCAGAATGCTCTTGCGGGTGATCTTGTTACGCACTTCGCACTTGAGGGTGATCGAGGTGCGGCCGAACGCGGTAGCGGTGATGCCCAGCTCGATGATGTCACCCTGACGCGAAGCACTGACGAAGTTGATTTCCGACATGTACTTGGTCACCACACGCTGGTTGCCCAGCTGGACGATGGCGTAGATCGCCGCCTCTTCATCGATCCAGCGCAACAGGCTGCCACCGAACAGGGTGCCATTGGGGTTGAGGTCTTCGGGTTTAACCCACTTGCGGGTGTGAAAGTTCATCTGTACTCCTGACCTGCTTGGCTAACGTGTAGCAATGATGGCAGAGCGGCTGCCTTCGCTCCATTGAACATCGACTATCGTCGCGATTAATCGACGGAAAACCTTGGGCAAGCCGGCGGGGGCAGCTATAATCTGCGCCGTTTTACATGGTTGCCCACAGCGGTGCCATGCCCGCCACCTGTCCGAGGGGCGCTGCAGCAGGCTAGGCCTGTCAGGCTCGGATGGGGCGTTGCTCGCTCCCGCGAGCGCTTAACGCACAACGGCGCCCATTCGCACATTACGAATGGAGGCTCTCATGAGCGCTGCAAACATGCCTGCTGGTTTTACCGATTACAAAGTCGCCGACATCTCCCTGGCCGCCTGGGGCCGTCGCGAAACCATCATTGCCGAATCGGAAATGCCTGCGCTGATGGGCCTGCGTCGCAAGTACCTGGCCGAGCAACCGCTCAAAGGTGCGAAGATCCTGGGCTGCATCCACATGACCATCCAGACCGCCGTGCTGATCGAAACCCTGGTTGCCCTGGGTGCCGAAGTGCGCTGGTCGTCCTGCAACATCTTCTCGACTCAAGACCAGGCCGCTGCCTCGATCGCCGCCGCCGGTATCCCGGTGTTCGCCTGGAAAGGCGAAACCGAAGAAGAGTACGAGTGGTGCCTGGAGCAGACCATCCTGAAAGATGGCCAGCCATGGGACGCCAACATGATCCTCGACGACGGTGGTGACCTGACCGAACTGCTGCACAAGAAGTACCCGCAGGTACTGGACCGTGTGCACGGCGTAACCGAAGAGACCACTACCGGCGTACACCGCCTGCTGGACATGCTGGCCAAGGGCGAGCTGAAAGTCCCGGCGATCAACGTCAACGACTCGGTCACCAAGAGCAAGAACGACAACAAGTACGGCTGCCGTCACAGCCTGAACGACGCCATCAAGCGTGGTACCGACCACCTGCTGTCGGGCAAACAGGCCCTGGTGATCGGCTACGGTGATGTGGGCAAGGGCTCGGCCCAGTCCCTGCGTCAGGAAGGCATGATCGTCAAGGTCTCCGAAGTTGACCCGATCTGCGCCATGCAGGCCTGCATGGACGGTTTCGAGCTGGTCTCGCCGTTCATCGACGGTATCAACGACGGCACCGAAGCCAGCATCGACAAGGCTCTGCTGGGCAAGATCGACCTGATCGTGACCACTACCGGTAACGTCAACGTCTGCGACGCCAACATGCTCAAGGCCCTGAAAAAGCGTGCCGTGGTCTGCAACATCGGCCACTTCGACAACGAGATCGACACCGCCTTCATGCGCAAGAACTGGGCCTGGGAAGAGGTCAAGCCGCAGGTTCACAAGATCCACCGTACCGGCGCTGGCAGCTTCGACCCGCAGAACGACGACTACCTGATCCTGCTGGCCGAAGGCCGCCTGGTCAACCTGGGCAACGCCACTGGCCACCCAAGCCGCATCATGGACGGTTCGTTCGCCAACCAGGTTCTGGCACAGATCTTCCTGTTCGAGCAGAAGTTCGCTGACCTGCCGGCCGAAAAGAAAGCCGAGCGCCTGACTGTTGAAGTGCTGCCGAAGAAACTCGACGAAGAAGTGGCCCTGGAAATGGTCCGCGGCTTCGGCGGCGTGGTCACCCAGCTGACCAAGCAGCAAGCCGACTACATCGGCGTGACCGTCGAAGGCCCGTTCAAGCCGCACGCCTACCGCTACTAAGCGGCAAGCCTTGAGCTGCACGCTGCAAGACAAGGCAGACAGTGCCATTGCCGCTTGCAGCTCAAGCACCAACGATATTGAACGATGCCAAGCCAGGTCGGCCATCACCGATCTGGCTTTTACTTGCAGTTTGCCGCTTGAAGCTTGCTGCTTGAGGAACGCCTGATGTCACAAGAACGCCGTTACAGTTTCGAGTTCTTCCCGACCAAGACCGACGCCGGTCACGAAAAGCTGATGGGTGTTGCCCGCCAGCTGGCCACCTATAATCCGGACTTCTTCTCCTGCACCTACGGTGCCGGTGGCTCGACCCGCGACCGCACGCTCAATACCGTGCTGCAGCTGGAAAACGAAGTGAAGATCCCTGCCGCGCCGCACCTGTCGTGCGTGGGCGACACCAAGGCCGAATTGCGCGCCCTGCTGGCCGAGTACAAGGCCGCCGGCATCAAACGCATCGTCGCTCTGCGTGGCGACCTGCCGTCGGGCATGGGCATGGCCAGTGGTGAACTGCGCTATGCCAGTGACCTGGTCGAGTTCATCCGCCAGGAAACCGCTGATCACTTCTACCTGGAAGTGGCTGCCTACCCGGAAATGCACCCGCAGGCGCGCAACTTCGAGGCCGATCTGGCCAACTTTGTGCACAAGGTCAAGGCCGGTGCCGACAGCGCCATCACCCAGTACTTCTTCAACGCCGACAGCTACTTCTACTTCGTCGAGCGCGCACAGAAGCAGGGCGTGGACATTCCGGTGGTGCCGGGCATCATGCCGATCACCAACTACAGCAAGCTGGCCCGCTTCTCCGATGCCTGTGGCGCCGAGATCCCGCGCTGGATCCGCAAGCAGCTGGAAGCCTATGCCGACGACACCGCCAGCATCCAGGCCTTCGGCGAAGAAGTGATTACCCGCATGTGCGAACAGCTGTTGCAAGGCGGCGCGCCGGGCCTGCACTTCTATACCTTGAACCAGGCTGAACCGAGCCTGGCGATCTGGAACAACCTTAAGCTGCCGCGCTGAAATCTTTTGGCAAAGTCTGTTTAAGAAATGATTAAGGCTTTGGTCATAGACTAAAGCCTTATTCAATTTCGGGTTAAACAGGTCTCGCCTGCCATGCAGCACCCCCAACCTTCGCGCCCACAGCTTGTATACCTGGCTTTCGGCCCGGCAACCTACCATCAGGAAGCCTGCTTCAGCATCGTCAGCGCCCTCGCCCAGTTGGGCAGCGCAGCCGGCGAGGCCATGGACATCCAGGTTTACACCGACACTGCGCAGCCCTACGCCAAGCTGCCCGTCACCGTCCATCTGCTGGACGAGGCCACGCGCCAGGCATGGAACGCCCCGCACGGTTATCACTTTCGCAGCAAGCATGTGCTGTTGCGCCGGGTACTGCAGGAACACCCACTGGCAGTGCTGATCGACACAGACACCTTTTTCCGCACTTCGCCGCTGCATCTGTTCGCCCGTGTGGCGCCCAACCGCCTGCTGTGCAACGCCATCGGCGCGCGCTACGGCGCTGACCAGAAGTGCCTCTTGTACAAGAACCTGCTGGCCATTCTCGAGTCCAGAGGGCTCGCAGACTGTCAGATGCCGCTCGTCAATTCCGGCGTTATCGGCCTCACTGCCGAGGACTGCGGTACCCTCGACCGCTCCATCGCCATGATGGATGAATTCTACCCCTTGGCTCGCGAGGCCTATACCCTTGAGGAGTTCTGCCTGGCCATCGCGGCCTACCGCAACCTGGAGCTGGCCGAGTGTACCGATGTCATCCATCACTACTGGAGCCGCAAGGCGCAGTTCCGCGCCAAGATCCAGGCCTGGCTGCGCAAGCACGACCATGACCCACTCAGCCCCTCAGCCTTGGCCGATGTTGCGCAGGTCAACGACCAACTGCCCCGGCCACCAACCCTGCACCGCTTGGGTTACAAGGCGCTGAGCCTGACCCTGCCCAGCCACGAGCGCCAGTTCGCCCGCGAGTTGTTGTATGGCTGCTACCCCTACCCCAATGAGTTCGACCGCGCCTGCGCGTCTGCCTGGTGGGACAAGGCCCTGGAAAACCTCAATGACCGCCATGGCTACATGGAGCCCGAGCGGCTGCGTCAGTGCCTGCGCCATCCGGGGTTGCGGCTATCGCTGGGCGAGCGGCGCAAGGATATCGAGGCGCATCTGCTGCGAACCACTCAAGCCTGATGTCCCCGCAAAATTCATTGTCTTGGCGGTTTGTGGGAGCGGGCGTGCCCGCGAAGGGAGCAACCCGATAGTTGGCACCGGCTTCGCCGGTGTTCGCGGGCACGCCCGCTCCCACATCGATCGTGCATGCCTTTACCGTACACCGGCCGAGCGCGTAATCTCCGGCCATGTCACATATCGCCCGTCTGTTCTGGATCCTGCTGCTCGCCAGCCTGAGCCCGTTGGCTCTGGGCGAGCGACTGCGTCTGGTGACTGATGACTGGGCGCCCTACGTGTATCAGCATGAAGGCCAGCCACGCGGTATCGACTACGAGGTCACCACTCAGATCTTCAAGCGCCTGGGGGTCGAGGTCGAGTTGCAGTTCCTGCCGTGGAAACGCTGTCTGGCAATGATCAAGCAAGGCTTGGCCGACGGCATCCTCGACACCTTCCAGATCGAATCGCGCCAGCCCTACCTGGTCTATGCGCCCGAGCCCTTGTCGGAGGTCGAATTCGTCCTGTTCCAGGCTCAAGCACGCCGCCATGCCGTCACCCAGCTGAAAGACCTTTCCGGCCTTACCGTCGGCACATCGCCTGGCTATACCTATGGTGCCGCGTTCAGCGAGGCCTCTTACTTCAAGCGCGAAGCCGCACCCACCCTCGAAGCCAACTTTGGCAAGCTGATGCTGGGCCGTATCGACCTGGCGATCACCGACCGCAGGGTTGGGCACCACCTGCTTCACCAACTTGGCTTGCAGCGGCACGTCGAGGAGTTGCCGCTGGTCATAAGCCATCAAACACAGTACCTGGGGTTAGTGCGCAAACCTGGCCGGGAGGCACTGGCACTGGCCTTTGCCGAAGAGCTGCAGCGATTCAAGCAGGAACCGGCCTATGCAGCGATCAGCAACCGCTACACAAGCGACACCGGAAACATTCTCAACGCCGTTGAGCAGCAGGAAAGCAGCACAGCGCGATAGCTCTGTTATACTCGGGCCTTCCCGCCCGGCTCACGCCCGGACGCTCGGCCTCGCAAAAGGCATCCCGATCGGCACCGACGCCCCTTCGCGTCCAGCCTCCGTTTCCCGGATGTGCAGTGAAAGCCCAGCTGGACCGGACGCGATCGCATTCCACCGATGCCCGTCGCGCCAGGCAGAACATCCCAACGGGCCCAGCCCACACGAGAACAGGATCGCCCATGTCCTTTGCTTCCCTCGGTCTCTCCGAGGCTCTTGTCCGCGCTATCGAGGCTGCGGGCTACACCCAGCCGACCCCCGTGCAACAGCGGGCAATTCCCGCCGTGTTGCAAGGCCGCGACCTGATGGTTGCCGCACAGACAGGGACGGGTAAAACCGGCGGCTTCGCCCTGCCGATTCTCGAACGCCTGTTCCCGGCCGGCCATCCCGACAAATCGCAGCGCCACGGCCCGCGCCAGCCTCGCGTACTGGTCCTGACACCGACCCGCGAACTGGCAGCCCAGGTGCATGACAGTTTCAAGGTCTATGCCCGTGACCTGCCACTGGTCAGCGCCTGCATCTTCGGCGGCGTTGGCATGAACCCGCAGATCCAGGCCATTGCCAAAGGCGTTGATGTGCTGGTCGCCTGCCCAGGCCGCCTGCTCGACCTCGCCGGCCAAGGCAAGGTCGACCTGGCCCACGTGGAAATCCTGGTACTGGATGAAGCCGATCGCATGCTCGACATGGGCTTCATCCACGACGTCAAGAAGGTCCTCGCCCGCCTGCCGGCCAAGCGTCAGAACCTGCTCTTCTCGGCCACCTTCTCCAAGGACATCACCGACCTCGCCGACAAGCTCCTGCACAACCCGGAGCGTATCGAGGTCACCCCGCCGAACACCACCGTCGAGCGTATCGAGCAGCGGGTGTATCGCCTGCCTGCCAGCCACAAGCGTGCCCTGCTGGCGCACTTGATCACCCTGGGCGCCTGGGAACAGGTGTTGGTGTTCACCCGAACCAAGCACGGCGCCAACCGCCTGGCCGAGTACCTGGAAAAGCAAGGCCTGACCGCCGCCGCGATTCACGGCAACAAGAGCCAGAACGCCCGCACCAAGGCTTTGGCCGACTTCAAGGCCAACAGCGTGCGCGTACTGGTCGCCACCGACATCGCTGCCCGCGGCCTGGATATCGACCAGTTGCCCCACGTTGTCAACTTCGAGCTGCCAAATGTCGAGGAAGACTACGTCCACCGCATTGGCCGTACCGGCCGTGCCGGTCGTTCGGGCGAAGCAATTTCCCTGGTCGCGCCAGATGAAGAGAAGCTGCTCAAGAGCATCGAGCGGGTGACCAAGCAGCGCATCGCAGACGGCGACCTGATGGGGTTCGACGCCAGCCAGGTAGAAGCCGAGAAGCCCGAAGCACGCGAGCGCCCGCAGAACAACGGCCGCGGTGGCCGCAACCAGCAAGCCCGTGGCGAAGGTGGTAAAGACACCAACGGCGGCCGCAAGGACAAAGGCAAGGACAAAGGCAAAGCCAGGCAGCAAGCTGCGGCCAAGCCGGAGGACAAGGAAAGGAGCGGTGACAAGCAGCAGCAACCGCGCAAGCCGCGTGACAAGAAGCCACGCCAGCAGCAGGCCAGCAATAGCAGCGTGCCGAAGCCGCCAGCAGACCGCGACCCGGAAGAATTCCTGGACGACGAGCTCGATAACTTCGGTAACCGCGCCGACTATGTCAGCCCGTACCAGGGCAAGAACCAGGGCCGCAACCGCCGCCCAGGTGGTGCTGGCCAAGGTCAGGGGCAAGGCAATGGCCAACGCAGCAACGCTGGCGGCCAGGGCCAAGCCCGCAATGGCGGCCAGCCACGCAGTGGTGGCAGTGCCGGCGGAGAAAAACGCCCGCCCCGCGCCAACAACGGTGGCGGTAGCCGTCGTGATGGCGGCGGTGGCCGTGGTCGCCCTGCGCGTGACGATGCTGCCCGGCAAGAGCCGGCCGTGCGCAACCCGCGTCAGCCGGAAAAACAGCCAGTGATCATTCGCAAGGAGTCCAAGCTGGACCGCTTCCCGACGCCTGAGCAACTGGATGACCTGCCAAGCCGCCCACGCGGTGAGCGCCCGGCGCTGCTGACCCGCAAGGGCTGATAGAAATACCGAGGGGGCTGCTTCGCAGCCCTATCACGACATAAGGCCGCTCCTGTAGAGAATTTCTTGATCTCTGCAGGAGCGGCCTTATGTCGTGATAGGGCCGCAAAGCGGCCCCCTCGGTCTTCAGCTGGCAGAAATTACTTCTGCTTCACACCTTCAACACTGATATCCAGGTCCAGGGTCTGCGAAGTAGCGCCCGGGCCTTTGATGCCAAAATCGTTCAGGTTCAGCGTGGTGGTGGCGTTGAAGCCAGCGCGTTCACCACCCCATGGGTCCTTGCCTTCACCGTTGAAGGTAGCCTTGAACGTCACCGGTTTGGTGACACCGTGCATGGTCAGGTCGCCAGTCACGTCAGCCGTCTTGTCGCCAGTCGACTTGACGCTGGTGGAGACGAACTTGGCGTCCGGGTACTTCTTCACGTCGAGGAAGTCGGCGCTGGCGATGTGCTTGTCACGCTCGGCGTGGTTCGACCACAGGCTGGCGGTTTTCAAGTCGACGCTAATCTTGCTGGCTTCAGGCTTGGCGCTGTCCCAGCTGAAGTTGCCGTCGAAATCCTTGAAGGTACCGTGGATGAAGCTGTAGCCCAGGTGGCTGATTTTCCAGTCAACGAACGCGTGCTGGCCTTCCTTGTCGATCTTGTACTCGGCAGCCATGGCCTGGCCAGCAGAGAGCAGAGCGGTACCGAGCGCCAGAGCGGCAAAAGTCTTTTTCAACATCCTGTTCCTTCCTGTGTAATTGAGGTTGAGAGTCAAGCTTTGCGGCCCAGCATGCGAGTCAGGGTCGCGTCACGGTCGATGAAATGGTGCTTGAGCGCGGCCAGGGCATGCAGCACGGCAAAAATCACCAGCCCCCAGGCCAGCCACAAATGAACCACACCCGCCACATCTGCCTGGTCTGGCAGGTCGCTGATCAATGCCGGCACTTCGAACAGGCCAAACACCGGAATGCCGACGCCGTCGGCAGTGGAAATCAGGTAACCGGCAACCATCACTGCAAACAGCCCAAAGTACAGGACCAGATGGCCCATCTTGGCCGCCAGGCGCGTGAGCGCACCATGATTGACCGGAGCCGGTGGTGGCGGACTGATGAAACGCCATAGCATCCGCAGCAGCATCACCGCCAGTAGCACCAGGCCGATGCTCTTGTGCAGGTCCGGGCCGGCTTTGCGCCAAGGGCTGTAGTAATCGAGGCCGACCATCCACAGGCCCAGGCCGAAAAGGCCGAAGACTGCCAGTGCCACGCCCCAGTGCAGGATGATGCTGACCACGCCGTAGCGAGAAGGTGAATTGCGCAGTTGCATGTTGCGTGTTTCCCCGTGAAAGCTGTGCACAGACTAACGCGAAACTTATCGAATAAAAGCGGAAAAAATTGCTTCGGATTATCGAGGAATCCGATATTTATTCTGTTGGGTCACCATTAAGAAAACATTAACGATAGTCGGAGCGTTGGGGTTGCAGTGCCGGCCTTCAGGCTGCAAACAGGCCGACACTGTCGGTCAATCAGCCAGCCTTGGCCTGGGTATTGGCTGCAGCTTTCACCTCGGGCGTGTCCGCCCCACCAAACAAGCGCTTGAAGAAGCCTGGCTTGTCCTGCTTCGCCTCCTCGGACGGCTTCGGCTCAGCTTTGACCGGCGCCTTGTCAGCCTTGTCGCCCTTGTCGGACGAACCGCCGAACATATTGGAGAAGAACCCTCCTTTGCTCTCCTTGGCGGCCGCCGCACCTGCCGTCGCAGCAACCGGCGCCACCTTGGCCGGGTCGAACGACTTGCCGGCCAACAGGTCCTGAACCTGGCTGGCCGCACGCTGGCCACTGCGCAAGGCGCCTTCCAACGTGCCGGGGTGCAGGGCATCAGTGTGCTCACCGGCAAAGGTAATGCGCTGCACCGGGCGCTCCCAAAGGCGCCAGTATTTGCTGATCTGCCCCGGGCCGTAGGCCAGGTAGGCACCACCAGTGCCCACGTCAGCACTGTATCGTTTGACCTCGTAACCGGTGAAAGCACCACGGGCCTGGGGGTAGAACGCATGCAGACGGATCAGCACCTGGTCGACCATCTGCTTGTCACCAAAGGCCTGCAGCAGGCGAGCGTTGTCGCCGGACAGGTTGATCACCACGTTGGCACCCCCCTTGAGCGCCGGCTCGACCCACAGCATGCCGAGGCCGGCGTTACTGAAGATTTCGCCCGACATGCGTGCACGGCTTTCCCATACGGGTTTCTTGAACTTGAGCATGATCTGGTCGCGCCAACCATAGTTGGTGCCCTTGAGCGCCGCCAGATGTTGGCTGTCCAGGCCAGGGGTCATCTGGATCCTGGCCAGCGCGCGCAAAGGCACGGCCATGACCAGATAATCTGCCTTGTAACCGACGCTGCCGACTTTTACCGTGACACCATCCTTGTCCTGGACAATCGCGGTAACCGGCGATCTGGTCTTGATGGTTTTCAGCTGCTTGACGAAAGCCTGAGCCAGCACCGGGCTGCCACCGGGCAGCCGCGCGGCGCGCAGGTCGCGGTCGCTAACGCCGCGGTACACGCGGTTCTGCTGGGCGAAGTACAGCAGCGACAGGCGCGACGGTTCATCGTAGCGGGTGCGGATCTGCTGATTGATCAACTGACGGGCGGTGGCAGGCAGTTGCAGCTTGTTCAGCCAGGTGGAGACGTTGATCTGGTCCAGGGCGAACAGCGTGCTGGTTGCCTGCGGGTTCAGCGGGTCATCGATCGAGCGGGCCAGGTCATCGAGGGTTTTTTCGTAACGCTTGAGCGCCTCGGCAGTGGCCGGTTGCTTGGTGGCCAGGTCGCTGGCGCTGAAGTACTCGCCGTCGATCAGGTAACCGGGGGTACGCACAAACTCCGGCGCCGGCAGTGTTTCAAGCTTGAAACGGTTGAGGTACTGGTTAAGCACCGGCTGTGCCTTGGCGTTGCCGATCCACTCGCTGGTGGCCAGGCCCGAACGCCCGCCCATGCCCGCCTTGGCCTCCAGCAGGGTCACCTGCCAGCCTTTGTTCTGCAGCTCGTAGGCTGCCGTCAGGCCTGCCAGGCCTCCCCCCACGACAATCGCCGTGGGCGTCTTGTCTTTCGCCAGCGCAGCGCCGCTGGACACACCAATCAATACCAACGCGCACAGGCGCACCCAAGCAGCAGCCATGTCGGCGAACTCCGAGTCAGGGGTTACAGAAACGGGGAGAGGCAGGAATGCCCCGGGTAGATGCGTTAAGAATACGTCAGGTCCGACCACCCTGCCAGCGCAGTGACATCAAGTCCTTTTGGCAGCTCACATTTTTGTCAGTAGCTATGCCACACAGTGGCAGGGGACCTGTGCATGATCTTGGTTACTTCGCACAGCCTCAGGCCTGAGCTTCAACTCCGGCAACACATCCTGCAGGGCTTTGCACCGTGCATGGCAGCAAGCTCGAATGGGCCGGCACCCACCACCATTGAACGGCAGCGGTTGTCCTGCCCTGCGGCATTGCTTAGGCTTACGCGGTCGAACCACGCCGCAAAGCCAGGAGAAGTGCCCATGGGCCTCAATGATCAGTGGATGCAACGCGACCTCAAGGTCCTGTGGCACCCCTGTACCCAGATGAAAGACCACGAGCAGCTGCCGCTGATCCCGATCAAGCGCGGCGAAGGCGTGTGGCTGGAAGACTTCGAGGGCAAACGCTACCTGGATGCGGTGAGCAGCTGGTGGGTTAACGTGTTCGGCCACGCGAACCCGCGCATCAACCAACGCATCAAGGACCAGGTCGACCAGCTCGAACACGTGATCCTGGCCGGCTTCAGTCATCAGCCCGTGATCGAGCTGTCCGAGCGCCTGGTCGCCATGACCCCGGCCGGCCTCGACCGGGTGTTCTATGCCGACAATGGCTCGTCGTGCATCGAAGTGGCGCTGAAGATGAGCTTCCACTACTGGCAGAACATCGGCAAACCGGACAAGAAGCGCTTCGTCACCCTGACCAACAGCTACCACGGCGAAACCATTGCCGCCATGTCGGTGGGTGATGTGCCGCTGTTCACCGAAACCTACAAGGCGCTGCTGCTAGACACTCTCAAGGTGCCCAGCCCTGACTGCTACCTGCGCCCCGAGGGCATGAGCTGGGAGGAGCACTCGCGCAACATGTTCCAGGCCATGGAGCAGACCCTGGCCGAACACCACGCCTCGATCAGTGCCGTGATCGTCGAGCCACTGATACAGGGTGCCGGTGGCATGCGCATGTACCACCCGGTGTACCTCAAGCTGTTGCGCGAGGCCTGCGACCGCTACGACGTGCACCTGATCCACGACGAGATCGCCGTGGGCTTCGGCCGCACCGGCACGATGTTCGCCTGCGAGCAAGCCGGCATCCGCCCGGATTTCCTGTGCCTGTCCAAGGCCCTGACCGGCGGCTACCTGCCGCTGGCCGCCTGCCTGACCACCGACAAGGTGTACCAGGCGTTCTACGACGATTACCCGACACTGCGCGCATTCCTGCACTCGCACAGCTACACCGGCAACCCGCTGGCTTGCGCTGCGGCGCTGGCGACCTTGGATATCTTCGAGCAGGACAATGTGATCGAGGCCAACAAGGCCCTGGCCACGCGCATGGCCACAGCCACCGCACACCTGGCCGATCATGCTCACGTTGCCGAAATTCGCCAGACCGGCATGGCCCTGGCCATCGAAATGGTTCAGGACAAGGCAGGCAAGGTTGCCTATCCCTGGCAGCAGCGGCGTGGCCTGAAGGTGTTCGAGCACGCCCTGACCCGCGGCGCCCTGCTGCGACCGCTGGGCAGCGTGGTGTACTTCCTGCCGCCGTATGTGATCACCCCCGAGCAAATCGACTTCCTTGCCGAGGTGGCCAGCGAAGGCATCGACATCGCCACCCGCGATAGCATCAGTGTCGCTGTGCCGGCCAACTTCCACCCCGACTTCCGCGACCCGGGCTAGGCCCGAAGGCCCGCCACCGAGCCCCCGTAGGAGCGGGTTTACCCGCGAATGCGTCGGTGACCCTACCATCGCATTCGCGGGTAAAACCGCTCCTACAAGGGTCACATGATCCTTTTACGTCCGAGCTGAACCATGAGACTGTCCCGCTTCTTCACCGACGCCCCCCTGAGCCTTGGCGAGCACGACCTGCCCGAGGCTCAGGCCCACTACATTGGCCGCGTGCTGCGCATGGCCCCCGGCGACGCCGTGCAGCTGTTCGATGGCAGCGGCCAGGAATTCCGTGGTCAGTTGCTTGAGGTGGGCAAGAAAACTGTCCGCGTCAGCCTTGACCAGGCCTTTGCCGGCCAGGCCGATTCACCGCTGCATGTGCACCTGGGCCAGGGCCTTTCCCGTGGCGAGCGCATGGACTGGGCGATCCAGAAGGCCACCGAGCTTGGCGCCAATGAAATCACCCCGATCGTCAGCGAACGCTGCGAAGTGCGCCTGAAAGACGAACGCGCCGACAAGCGCCTGGCCCACTGGCGCCAAGTGGCGATCAGCGCCTGTGAACAATGCGGGCGTTCTACCTTGCCCGTCATCCACCCACCCGTGCCCCTGGCCGAATGGTTGAGCAGCACCAAGGCTGACCTGAAGCTGGTCCTGCACCCGGTGGCCGAGCCGCTCACCAGCCATGAAAAGCCCGCAACCCTGGCCTTCGTGATCGGCCCCGAAGGCGGCCTGAGCGAGGCCGAAGTGGAGCAGGCCAAAGCCGCCGGCTTCCACGCAGCCCGCCTTGGCCCACGCGTGCTGCGCACCGAGACCGCGCCAGTGGTGGCGCTGTCGGTGGCACAGCAGTTGTGGGGCGATTTTTAATTAGCGTACGTAGAGCGACACCGCCACGAAGTGCATCAGGCTGCCAGCGATCACGAACAGGTGCCAGATGCCATGCCAGTGGCGGAAGCGGCTGTCGAAGGCGAAGAAGATGATGCCGACGGTGTAGAACACGCCGCCGGCAGCCAGCCAGGCGAAGCCGGCAGTGCCCAGCGAATTCAGCAGTGGTTTGACGGCCACCAGCACGATCCAGCCCATTACCGCATAGATGATGATCGACAGGATCCGCGCCTCGGAGCGCGGCTTGATCTCTTGCAACATGCCGATGATCGCCAGCCCCCAGACCACGCCGAACAGGCTCCATCCCCAAGGGCCACGCAGGCTGACCAGGCAAAACGGCGTGTAGCTGCCGGCAATCAGCAGATAGATCGACAGATGGTCGAGCTTGCGCATGATCACTTTCGCCCGCCCACGGGTGCTGTGGTACAGAGTGGAGATGCTGTACAGCAACAGCAGCGTGCCGCCGTAGATGGAGAAGCTGACAATCTTCCACGGGTCGCCTTGCAGGCCCGCGACCACGATCAGCCAGATGGCACCAATAGCAGCGAGGACGGCACCGACCAAGTGGGTCCAGGCGTTGAAGCGTTCACCGTAATACATGCAAACACAGACCTCCTGAGGTGGGCTGGGTTCCTGATGTGATGTTGATGGTCCCTTCGCGGGTAAACCCGCTCCTATGTATGGACTCGCCCACACTGTCTAGCTGCTTTTTTGAACATAGGAACCCGGTTGCATCTATGTATCAGGCCTGTTCGAGGAAGCTTTTTGCTTCTGGCCAACAT